>JBDSWG010000228.1:0-5822 GCA_039926825.1 Ferruginibacter sp. | reverse complement strand
GTAGGTGCACAACCCAAATCTAATTTTGTGAAAAAGATCGAAGCACTGAAATAATAAAAAATAATCCCACAAAAAACTAACCCCCCGACAAATTCGAGGGGTTATTTTTTTAATGTATAGGAATTTCGGTTTCTACTTCTGCTATTGCAATCTCCCTGTCAGTTGTAGTATGTTTATGTTTGAAGAGTACCATAAATAGCAGTGCTACTACAAGAGCGTACGCAGCAAAAGCCAGCCATAAGCCTGGCCAGTCTTTCATGCCACCTGGTAAGGTGTAATACGCATCAATTATATACCCGCTGATAGTGCTACCTAAAAAAGCCCCCACCCCATTGGTCATCATCATAAATAGCCCTTGTGCGCTGGAGCGAATTCCCGGGTCTGTAGTAGTTTCTACAAAGAGTGACCCTGATATGTTGAAAAAGTCAAAGGCCATTCCATACACTATACAGGAAAGCACTATCATCCACAAACCCTCCCCGGGATTTCCGAAAGAAAATAAACCAAACCGAAGTACCCACGCAAACATTGAAAATAACATGACCTGTTTGATTCCGAATCGCTTAAGGAAGAAAGGAATTGTAAGGATAAATAATGTTTCAGAAATCTGTGATATAGACATGATTATGGTAGAATATTTCACTACGAAAGAATCCGGGCCATATGCAGGAATTAATTTAAAATCATCCAGGAAGGTATCTCCATACATATTTGTAAGTTGCAAAGCTCCGCCAAGCAACATGGAGAAAATAAAGAACAAAGCCATTTTATAATTACCAAAAAGCTTAAAAGCAGTTAGCCCGAGTTGTTCAAGTAAACCGGCATCACTCGCTATCTTTTTCTGCGGCGGGCATTTAGGTAGCGTAAATGAAAATATGCCCAGGGCAATGGCAGCCACACCGGCAATAATAAACTGGTTCGTATTCGCCTTGCTACCAGACAGGTTCGTAATCCACATCGCCACAATAAAACCAATAGTCCCCCACACACGAATGGGCGGGAATTCTTTCACGACATCATGGCCTTCCCTTTTCAAAATCGTATATGCGATAGAGTTAGACAATGAAATGGTAGGCATGTAACAAATCATTGCACCAAAGATTATGTAATACAAGGTGTCAGCGTCTTTCACAGAGGGGACGTAAAACAGGAACAGTCCATAAAAAATATGTAAGAGTCCATATAATCGTTCGGCATTTATCCATTTATCAGCCAATATCCCGGTAAGTGCCGGCATAAATATTGACGCCAGTGCCAACGTAGAAAATATTTTTCCAAATTGTACGCCTGTGCCGAGATTATTGGAAAAAAAATATGTAGCAATGGTAATCAACCAGGCTCCCCAAACAAAAAACTGGAAAAAGCTCATCAATGTGAGACGAAATTTGATACTCATCAGGTGAAGTATTGATTTTAGTTAATTGGTAAATAAACGCTGAAATCTAAATCCTAATTAGGGATAATGCGGTAAGATATAAATTAATTATGAATGAAATAAAACTGTTGTGGTTCCCCGGTTATCATTAACAATTTTGTAGCCTTACCAATAATCTTAACCCGGGCATTAATTGTAAATTTGTAAAATTTTTCTAATGAAGACGTTGGATATGCAAAATCTCCTGATACAACCCGGCACAGCCCTCAATGATATTGCTGAAAAGGTTTATAATAGCGAACGCATCACAGATGAAGAATGCCTGTATTTATTTGATCATGGCAGCCTTGGATTAGTAGGTTCTTTAGCTAATTACATCCGGGAAAAGCTACATGGAGATGTAACTTATTTTAATAGGAATTTCCATATAGAACCAACAAACGTTTGTGTTTTCAGTTGTAAGTTTTGTGCTTATTCACGCTTGTATGCCCACAAAGAAGAAGGTTGGGAACTCAGCATAGATCAAATGGTGGATATTGTAAAATCCTACGATGGCAAACCTATAACAGAAGTTCATATTGTCGGCGGTGTTCATCCCAAAATGAACCTCAGTTATTTTATTGAACTCATACAAAAAATACATTCCCACCGCCCCGGCCTGCATATAAAAGGATTTACGGCTGTGGAACTGGATTACATGTTCCGGAAGGCAAAACTTGGCACCCGGGAAGGCATGGCAAAATTAAAAGAAGCCGGCTTGCAATCTTTACCCGGTGGAGGAGCAGAAATATTTCACCCGGAAATACGCAGTATCATTGCCGCAGATAAAGTAAATGGAGACGGTTGGCTGGATATTCATAAAGCAGCACATGAAGCCGGCATGTTCAGTAATGCCACCATGCTGTATGGCCACATAGAAAACTATTCTCATAGGGTTGATCATATGCGGCGCTTGCGGGACCTGCAGGATGAAACGCATGGCTTCAATACGTTCATCCCTTTAAAGTTCCGGAACAAGGATAACGATATGAGCGATGTGCCCGAATCAAATATCGTAGAAGATATGCTTATGTATGCTATAGCCCGTATTTACCTGGATAATTTTCCACACCTGAAAGCCTACTGGCCAATGCTCGGCCGGCAGAATGCCCAGCTATCTTTATCCTTTGGTGTAGATGATATGGATGGCACCATAGATGACAGCACAAAGATTTATTCTATGGCGGGTAGCGAAGAACAATCACCTACTATGACGACCGAAGAGCTGGTTGTATTAATTAAACAGGTGAATCGCAAAGCGGTAGAAAGAGATACTCTATACAACGTTGTAAAAGAATATTAAAAAGCAATACTTACCCGCAATTTTATATAAAGAAAAACCCCGGCAAGCCGGGGTTTTCTATATTCAGTAACGTGAGTATTAATAATTCCTCACACGCATTTCAGTACGGCGGTTTTTAGCACGTCCTGCAACGGTGTTATTATCTGCAACTGGTTTTTCTTCACCAAAGCCTGTTGTAATCATTCTGCCAGAATCTACACCCTGAGTTTCCAGGTAGTCTTTTACAGAATGTGCACGATTCCTTGATAATTCCAGGTTATAATCATCAGCACCCTGGCTATCAGTATGGCCATCAATATCCAGAATTAAATCTGCATCCGTTTTCATGATGGAGGCTACTTCATTCAAAGATTTAAATGACTTAGGAAGTAATTTAAAACTAGCTGTTTCGAAGAATACATTCTTGGCAGCAAAATTAATTTTCTCGATGATCTCTGTAGCAATTACAGGACAACCTTGATTGCTTGCAGGACCAGCGCGGTTTGGACACTTATCTTCTTCATCATTTACACCATCACCATCCGTATCTGGTATAGGGCAACCCTGGTAGCGGGCAACACCTTTAACTGTAGGGCATTTATCCAATTCGTCGTTTATACCATCACCATCGGTATCTGGTACGGGACAACCCTGGTATTTAGCTACACCAGCTACATCCGGACACTTATCATCGATATCAGCAATACCATCACCATCCCTATCCGGGCAACCTTGTAAAGAAGCCAGGCCTGGAGTATCAGGGCATTTATCTGTTGCATCTGGAACGCCATCCCCATCACGGTCTGCGATTACGGGTGGAGGCGGTGGAGGAACAACTTTTGGTACTGCAGCGCCTAAACTTTGCACGACACCAATGGAATACAAAAGATTGTCCTTCAATTTATCCTGGCTAAGAGAATACCGGTAGTTAGCCTGTAGCATTAAATATGTAATACTATTGAAATTAACCTGGATACCTACGCCCAATGGAACATAAGGAGCAAATTCACCGGTATAATAACCAGCACCAATACCCGCTGTTAAGAACGGAGACAAAAGGTTATTATCCTTTATCGGACGAATGTTTAAAGTTGGTTCCAGTTCGAAACCAATTTCAGTTTTGGTTGTAGCTTCGTTTCTGTCTGCAGCATAGTCGTGCAGCAACGCATTGAATTTTAGAGCAAAGTCAATCTTAGAAGTTAATCCTTTCCAGTAAGATAGAGAAAGACCAAAATCCATATCCCTGAGCCCTGCTACTTTACGTGGAGAATTTGTATTTTTAAAGGTTACGGGTGTTACAAAGTCTACCGCATCAAAGTGAATCCCTACGGAACTTCTCTTTGTATCAGAAGCCATATTGTTCATAGTGGACTGTGCGAAGGCACCTGCCGCCATAAACGCCAACATAAATAACAACGCAATTTTTTGTTTCATAAACGCTAATTTTAATTTAAGATTTTTCTCCATTTCAGCTTTTGTGTAAGATTTAAATGGGGTTAAGTACGGCAAATGTAACATCTAAATGTGTACCAATCAAGCAATTCTTTAACAATTATATAGTTTTTAATTTTTCGTAATTTGAAAAAAAGGGTTATATAATATAGCATTGTGCCTTCCTTATTGACCATAAAATCGCTTCAAAAAAATGTTTGTATAGTCTTATATTTGCCCGTTTTTCATAGAGCAGGTCCCGTAGCTCAGTTGGATAGAGCGGCAGCCTTCTAAGCTGTAGGCCATTGGTTCGAATCCAATCGGGATCACCAGAGCGGATATTTGCTTATCCGCTTTTTTTATCAGCATTATATATAATAGTATATAGAAGTATAAAATGGAAGTTCAAATTCATCCCTCCTGGAAGGCAATATTAAAAGATGAATTCAAGTCTCCATATTTTGAACAGGCTGTTACTTTCCTCAAAACGGAGCGTGCATTGGGTAAAACTTTCTACCCTCCCGGGCCATTGATATTCAACGCTTTCAACCAAACCCCCTATAATGAAGTGAAGGTGGTCATCCTGGGGCAGGACCCATACCATGGTGCCGGCCAGGCACATGGACTCAGTTTTTCAGTACCCGCTGGTGAAAAGATACCTCCCAGCCTGATGAATATATTTAAAGAAATACAACAAGATACCGGCATTGAGATGCCGAAAAACTTTGGCAACCTGATGCATTGGGCACAGCAAGGCGTTTTACTATTAAATGCCAGCCTGACAGTAAGGGCAGGGGAACCAAACAGTCATGCTAAAATTGGCTGGACCGATTTTACCGATGCAGTAATTCGTAAAATATCTGATGAGAAACAAGGCGTCATTTTCCTGCTCTGGGGGAAGTTTGCACAGGAGAAGCAAGGCCTTATTGATGAAACACGCCATTACGTTTTGAGAGCCGCTCATCCCTCTCCTTTTTCAGCAGAAAAAGGTTTTTTTGGCAGCAGGCATTTTTCTAAAACGAATGAAATTTTAATAAAAAATGGTAAAGACCCGATTGATTGGAAATTATTAACGCCTTGATGAAATTATTTAAAAACATATTCGGGAGGGTGTGGGCTTTTTGGGGCATCATATCTTTTATCATCACATTCCTTATCATCTTCCTGCCCTCGATGGGTGCTTATTTATTCCAGGATGAAAAAAAAGGGCAATGGTATTTTATCACGGTTTCTAAAACCTGGATGCAGGTATGGCTTTTCCTGATTGGTTGCCCCGTTAAAATAAAAGGGAAAGAAAATTTTAAAGATGGTGAAAATTATGTCATCATTTTTAATCACAATGCCTTGCTGGATGTTCCATTGTCTGCGCCATTTGTACCGGGCCCAAATAAAACCATTGCCAAAGCCTCTTTTGCAAAAGTTCCCATCTTTGGATGGTTCTATCGCCGGGGCTCTGTATTGGTAGAAAGAAAAAGTGAAAGGAGCCGTAAACAAAGTTTTGATGCCATGCGTAGGGCACTGTCTTTGGGTATGCATATGTGTGTATACCCAGAAGGGGCACGCAATCGTTCCAATGCTCCCATGAAGCCATTCTATGACGGTGCTTTCAAACTGGCGTTTGTAACACGAAAAAAAATAATTCCCTGTGTAATAAAAGGCACCAGGGAAGCCATGCCGATTCATAAATCATTTTAC
>JBDSWG010000227.1:0-22430 GCA_039926825.1 Ferruginibacter sp. | reverse complement strand
TTATCCAGGGATTAAATAATCCACCCGGCTTTACATCTTTCTCTTTTCCTTTCGCATTCAATACTTTGGCTACACTTGGGCTTATGGGATCGTCATTCAGATCTCCCATGATTACAATTTTTGCCATGGGGTTAATTGCTGTTAGGGAATCTACCCTAAGTTTCACCACTCCTGCGGCTGCGGCCCTTGCCGGAATTGACCTTTCTTCGCCACCACTCCGGCTGGGCCAATGGTTCACAAATACATTTACTGTATCACCATCCATAATTCCCTGCACATACAACACATCCCGGGTGAAGTAAGCTTCCTTGCTGCCGCCTGGCAGTTTTACAAACAATGGCGCACTAAATAAGACCTGGAAATATTTAGGATTATAAATTAGCGCCACATCAATACCCCGTATATCCGGGGAATTATATTGTACAAATTTCAAATGCCTGTCCCGTAGTTTTTCACTATGTATCAGGTCATTTAATACGGTATCATTTTCAATCTCTGAAACTCCAAGCATGGAAATACCATCCGGGTTAATATCAGTTCCCATTTGTGAAATAACGTCAGAAAGCCTGGATACCTTATCCAGGTATATAGCAGAATTATAATGTCTCTCACTGTTGGGCAAAAATTCTTCATCATTTATAAGCGTATTATTTACCGTATCGTAAAAATTCTCGCAATTGTAAAAACCTATCAGCGCAACATGATATTGTTGCTTTTGAGCAATGGTATAGGTGGAGGCAAAGACGAATAACAGGAGTAAGATTTTTTTCATATATATTTTTTGCTATAGGTTGCAAATATAAAGGCTTGTAGAACTACATATCAAATATCTATGTCGCAGATAAAAACTTTACCATAAAATTGTTGTAAATCGGGCAGGAACAATACCTTTGACCACTTTATTAAAATAGTTATATGAGAAATTTTACAAAACAAATTTATGGAATCCTCTTTTTCCTGGGTGCGGGTTTAATAGCACATGCCCAGGAAAAGAATTTACGGGATACCATAATAAAACAAGACAGTATTGTCTTGCTGGAGTCGAGGGAAAACATGCAGGATAATCTCCCCGTTATTTCCCTCGATGAAAATGATTTTGCGGACGGTAGTGCCCAGAATATTTCTTCCCAGCTTACAGCCGGGCGGGATCCGTTTTTAAATGCTGCTACATTTAAATTCAGTGCTGTTCGTTTCCGAATTCGCGGTTATGACGCTGATTTATTTGAAACTTATATGAATGGCGCACCCATGGAAAACCTGGATAATGGATATACGCCTTACGGCTTATGGGGAGGTTTAAATGATGTGTTGCGTAATCGCGATAATGTTCATGGCTTGCGGGCAAACACTTATGCCTTTGGAGATTTGGGTGGGCTAAGCTACCTGGATACCCGTGCCTCTCACCAGCGCAAACAAACCAGTATAAATTATGCATTGTCTAACCGCAATTATTCTAACCGTCTCATGCTAACGCATTCTACCGGGCTCAACCAGAAAGGCTGGGCCTTTTCCGGCTCTGTCTCACGGAGATGGGCAGACGAAGGTTTTACAGATGGTACCTACTATACCGGCTGGTCTTTCTTCACCGGCGTAGACAAGCGTTTTAATGATCGCAATCTTTTATCTTTTGTTGCTTTTGCCACGCCAACTGAAAGCGGCCGCCAAGGCGCAAGCGTACGGGAAATGCTGGATATTGCCGGCACAAATTATTATAATCCTTACTGGGGATACCAGAATGGCAAGAAACGTAATGCCAGTATAGCTAAAAGTTTTCAACCCATAGGAATTCTTACACATGAATGGAAAATAACCGATAAAATGTCGTTAGTAACTGCTGCCTCTTATGGTTTTGGAAAACGTAGTGTTTCCGGCCTCGATTGGTATAATGCTGCTGACCCACGCCCGGATTATTACCGCTACCTGCCAAGCTTCCAGGACGACACCGTTTTTCGTGCCCGTGTGCTGGCAGAACTCCTGGGTGATGTAAATAAGCGGCAGATAAACTGGGATGCTATTTATAATACCAATTATAACACCCGCGACGTGGTAGCCAATGCCAACGGCATTGCCGGAAACACGGTTACGGGCAGACGCAGCCATTACATCCTGGAAGAACGTATAATAAATACCAACCGGTATAATTTTAATACAACATTAAATACTGCCCTGGCATCCAATATTGACTTTACTGCCGGCGCTACTTACCAGTCGCAAAAAAATAATTATTATAAAGAGGTAAACGATTTACTGGGAGGTGAATTTTATGTAGATGTCAACCAGTTTGCAGAAAGAGATTTCAGTGGTAATGTAGATGCCTCACAGAATGACCTAAACCGCCCGACCCGCATCCTGGGTGTGGGTGATAAATTCGGGTATGATTATGATCTGAATATTAAAAAAGCTTCTGCCTGGGTACAGTCTGTTTTTAAATTTCGGTCCATAGACATTTTTGCATCTGCCCAACATTCTTATACACGCTTCTGGCGTAATGGTAATGTGAAAAATGGCTTATTTCCTAATAATTCATTTGGCAAATCTGCCACAAATGATTTTTATAATTATGCATTTAAAGCCGGGGTTACTTACAAAATAAATGGCCGTAATTATATCTTTGCAAATGGCCTGCACATGACCCGTGCACCCTTTTTCGAAAATGCGTACCTCTCTCCCCGCACACGGGATATTGTACAGGATAACCTGAAGTCCGAAAAAATAGAATCTGCAGAAGCGGGATATGTAATGAATGCACCGAATGTAAAAATTCGCCTCACGGGTTTCTATACGAAGTTTAAGAACCAAACGGACGTGTTGAGTTTTTATGATGATTTCAACCGCACATTTGGAAACCTGGCCATCAGCAACATTGGTAAAGAGAATATGGGTGTTGAATTTGGTACAGAAGTAAAATTATATAAAGGCCTGAGTGCAAATGCCGCAGCATCAGTAGCTAGCTATCGTTATAATACCCGTCAGAATTCCGTTGAAACGATAGATAATAAATCAACAGTTGTAGCCAATGAAACCATCTATAGTAAAAACTATTACCAGGGTACCCCACAGGAAGCGTATACAGTTGGCCTCGATTATCGGTCTCCAAAATTCTGGTTTGTAAATGTCAACTTTAATTATTTCCGAAACATGTGGTTGCAATACAGCCCGGTAAGATTAACGGAGCCCGCCACTTCCGGTGTTGACCCGAATTCAGAATTATTTCATCGCATTATAGGCCAGGAGCAACTGGATAATCAATATACCCTGGATGCCTTTGCAGGATATTCCTGGTTGATGAACCGTAAGTTTCACAGCCTGAAGAATAGAAACTTTCTTGTGTTTAACCTCGGTGTAAATAATATTCTCAATAACACTGATATAGTTTCCGGTGGTTTTGAACAATTGCGTTACGATTTTATAGAAAAAGATGTAGATAAATTTCCAGCCAAGAAGTATTATGCCTATGGCATTAATTTTTATGCCAGCATCGGCCTGAGATTTTAATTTTTATTAAACGATTTATAAATATATAAACATGACCAGATTATTTAAATTATTCACAACATCCTTAGTACTGATAGGTTTTGCCATTTTATTGCAATCCTGCAAAAAAGATTTTGACCAGCCACCCGGCCCGGGCGATCCAAACCTGGTAGCCAATACTACTATTCAAGCGCTTAAAGCTATGCATACAATAGCAGGGGCTTATGACGTTATCAATACAAATATTATAATCTCAGGTGTTGTTATCGCCAATGACAAGAGTGGAAACTTTTACAAGCAACTTTGGATACGTGATTCTACCGGCGGTCTCCAGGTGTTGCTGGATGCAAATAGCCTTTATGCTACTTATCCTGTCGGCAGAAAAGTTTTTATTAAATGTAATGGCCTTACCATAAGTGATTACAATAGGACTATGGAACTCGGTATAAAAGCTAACATTAATGGAGCACCCTCACTGGAAGGGATACCTGCAAACCTGGTTAGTCAGTATGTACTTGGTGGGTCTATTAATAATCCTGCAAATCCAATTCCGGTAACCCTGGCCCAGTTAGGCGGTTTTGTAAATATGCAGGATCGCTACCTCGGTGAACTCATCCAGTTACAGGATTATGAATTTGCAGATACAACTGTGACTTACTCTGATACTTCGGTATATAAGTCAACAACAAACCGAACCATAAAAGATTGCGGCAGCAATACTGTTATTATCCGCACCAGTGCTTATTCAAATTTTGCAGGAGTTCGTGTACCTGGTGGTAATGGCAGCATTGCGGCTATTTACACGGCCTTTGGTAATACCAAGCAATTGATTCTCCGCGATACATCGGATGTTCATTTCACGAATCCCCGCTGTTCAATATTTGAAGAAAACTTTGAAGGCATCGGCGCTAATAATGCGACTTTGGTTTTACCAGGCTGGAAAAATATTGGTGAAGTTGGTGGTGTGCTTTACCAGAATGCCGTCTTTGGCCCTGTTAAAGCTGCTAAAATATCGGCATTTAATTCTGGTGTCCCGGTTGTAACCAGTTGGCTAATTTCACCTGCAATTAGTCTTTCGGGCATTGCAGCTCCAAAACTGACCTTCATGACTGCAGGAGGTTTTTTGAATGGCAATGCCACATTTAAAGCTTACATATCTACAAATTATAATGGTGGAAATAATCCCTCCGCTTCTACCTGGACTTTATTGCCGGCAACTATAGCCACGGCGCCATCTTCAGGTTTTGGCTCTTTCATTTCTTCAGGTGTTCTGAGCTTAGCAGCTTACGCAAATCAAACTGTTTATATAGGGTTTAAATATGACGGTGGTGATCCGGGGAAAACTACCACGTACGAACTAGATGATGTAAAAATTCTTAGATAAATAGAGTAAAAAATATTTCGGACAGTAAGCAGAATAAAAATGCTTACTGTCTTCCTGTTTTTTTTAAACAAACCATAATGAAAAAAATATACATACAAATTATTTTAGTCTTTTTCATTTCCGGCATGGGTAGTACATTGGTACAGGGCCAGCAATTAGTGAATGAAAATTTCAATTTTTCAGGTGCACTTACTGCTAATGGGTGGATGGCTCACAGCGGTGCGGGTACAAATCCTGTAAGTACTACAACAGGCCTTACCTATGCAGGATTATCCGGATCTGGTATCGGGAATGCAGCCCTGGTAGATAATGCAGGTGGAGAAGATGTGAACCGCACCTTTACCCCGCAAAATACAGACGGACAAAATATATATGTTTCTTTACTGGTAAATGTTACAGACGCTGCGACGGATAAAACCGGTGACTATATCTTTCACCTCGGTGATGGCGGCGGCGCCAGTTTTACCCTATTTGCTGCCCGCCTTTATGTAAAAATAACTGCTTCTGCAGTAAATTTTGGCATCAGTAATACATCTACAGCAACGTATGGTACAACTAATTTTGCAAAGAATACAACTTACCTGCTTATTATAAAATATAGTATCAGTACCACGGGTAATGATCCTGTATCGCTATGGGTTTTCCCTTCCGGTGTACCTGCAACTGAAGCTACAGCAGGCGTACCTCAAGTTAGTAATACAGGAACATCGGGCCAGAATACCATTAGTGGTGTTGCCTTGCGCCAGGGGTCTTCTGCAAATTCAGTGCAAACTGTTGTTGATGCCATAAAAATTGGACTTACCTGGGCAGACGTTACGCCCAGCAGCACAGTCCCACCTTCACTAACGGTTACGGGTACAATTAATGATTTTGGAAACGTTTTTATAGGTTCTTCTTCACCGTCTCAATCTTACATGTTATCTGGTGCAAACCTGACGGGCGCACCTGGTGTCATTACGGTAACAGCCTCCAATGCCAATTTCCAGGTATCTAATAATAACGTAACCTTCGGCACGACTACAACTATTCCTTATACTTCTGCTACGCTTTCACCTACACAGGTTTGGGTGAGGTTTACACCGCAGACTAGTGGGCCATTGACTGGTACCATATCAAATACCGGTGGCGGTGTTTCAACTGCTGTAACTATTTCTGTAAATGGAACGGGAGTTGTACCCATTACACCTGTACTGGGCGCAGGTGCACTCACAGGTTTTGGAAGCGTGTGTGTAAATGCCACTGCAGGCCCGAATAATTTCACCATTTCTGGTACTAATCTTACAGCAGGAAATATAACTGTAGGCCCTTTAGCAGGCTTCAGCTTTTCTACCTCTTCTGGGGGGATTTATACAGCTTCACTAACCCTACCTCAAACCGGGGGGACATATAGCCAGCAGGTTTTTGTAAAGTTTACACCCACAGCATCACAATCATATAATGGTAATATTTCCGTGGCAGGTGGGGGTGCTGCTTCTATAAATGTTGCCGCTACAGGCTCCGGTGGAAATACAGCACCAGCCGTTACTTCGAACCCTGCAACACTTATTACCACTACTACGGCTACCCTAAATGGAGTAATAACAGATGTTGGTTGCTCTGCTATAAGCTCGTATGGATTTGAATACAGCCTGTCTAATGGCTTTCCAAATGGATCAGGAATGGTGGTGATTGCTTCCAATAACACATCTGGTAATTACAGTGCAGGGATAAGCGGTCTTCTGCCTGCATCAACTTATTATTTCATAGCTTTTGCAATAAATAGTGGCGGAACCTCATATAGTATCCAACGTTCCTTCACAACCTTAGCGCCTGTTATTGCAAGCACCCCGCTTACGGCTTTTGGAAGTATTTGCTTGAATACGACGTCTGCTGCTAATTCATTTACCCTAAGCAGCACGGGCCTCAGCACCTCAAATATTGTGGTAGGGCCGCTTGCAGGCTATAGTTTTTCAACTTCTGCTACTGGCAGTTTTACTCCCACGCTGAGTATTACGCAGCCAGGAGGCGTTTTCAACCAGGTAGTATATGTGAAATTCACACCTACATCGGAGCAAAGTTATAATGGAAATATACCGGTTTCAGGTGGTGGAGCTACCACTATTAGTGTAGGCGCAAGTGGTAGTGGAGTAAACTCTCCCGCAATAGTAAATACAGGGACTGCCACAGCCCCTACACCAAACTCTGTTACATTATCAGGAACAACTACCGGAAACGGCTGTTCGTCTGTAACCAGCCAGGGTATTGAATACAGTTCTATTAATAATTTCGGCGCCGGCCAGGGTATTAAAGTACCTGCCACCAATCTTACAGCTGGTAATTTTTCAGTGACGCTTAGTGGTCTGGTTCAAAACACCACTTATTATTTCCGGGCCTATGCTACCAACGGTGGCGGCACAGCCTATGGCACACTGCAAAGTTTTACTACGGCTTCCATTCCTCCTGGATTAGTCATTTATGGTTCGCCTGCGTTACGTGGTGGTAATCTCCACGTGAGCCTGGACAACCTTACACCAGGGCATTACACCATGAAAGTCGTAAATATTGCAGGACAGGTTGTGTTCCAGCGGGATGTGATCCTGCAAGTAAATTTCATAGATGATAATTTCACACTTCCATATAGACTAATGACTGGTTTATACATTTTGCGAATAGAAAATACTGCAAATTTCAAGGTTAGTAAACCATTTATGGTACGGTAAAAACTACAATTTTTATATATTAAAAACGCAGGTCATTATGAGGCCTGCTTTTTTATGCCTGACAGTTTTACAGGTTTTCTCCTCATGGTATTTGTTTTGCTTAAGAGCAGGTACATTAATTTAAAATTTATTTCTATGCAGAAAGGTTCTATAAGGGTTCAGACAGAAAACATATTTCCAATAATTAAGAAGTTTCTATACAGTGAACACGACATTTTTATTCGTGAATTAGTGAGTAATGCCGTGGATGCTACGCAAAAATTAAAGACTTTATCTTCTTTAGGCGAAGCCAAAGGTGAATTGGGAGAGTTGAGGATTGAGGTATCTATTGATAAGGAAAAAAATACGCTCACGATTACTGACAGGGGCATTGGTATGACGGCTGAAGAAGTGGATAAATACCTGAACCAGGTAGCCTTTAGCAGTGCAGAAGAATTTCTTGAAAAATATAAAGGACAGAATGAGGCGAACATTATCGGACATTTTGGCCTCGGTTTTTATAGCGCTTTCATGGTGAGTGACAAGGTAGAAGTTTTTACCAAAAGTTACAAAGAAGAAGCATCCGGTGTAAAATGGGAGTGTGATGGTAGCCCGGAGTTTACCCTGGAAGATGCAGAGAAAGAGGATAGGGGAACAAGCATCGTATTACACCTTAATAGTGAAAGCCTGGAATTTGCAGACCCGGTAAGAATCAAATCTGTGCTGGATAAATTCTGTAAATTTTTACCCGTACCGGTGTTTTTTGAAGATAAGCAGGTGAACAATCCTTCACCGGCATGGACCAGGAAACCTTCTGAGCTAAAAAAGGAGGATTATGAGAATTTTTATAAAGAATTATATCCTTATGGTGAAACTCCTTTATTCTGGATACACCTGAATGTAGACTATCCTTTCAACCTTACCGGTATTTTATATTTTCCCCAGATAAAGCAGAGCTACGAAATACAGAAAGATAAAATTCAATTATACAGCAACCAGGTATTTGTTACAGACGAAGTGAAAGATATTGTTCCCGAATTTCTTATGCTACTCCATGGTGTGATAGATAGTCCCGATATTCCGTTGAATGTGAGCCGGAGTTACCTGCAGGGAGATCCGAATGTGCGGAAAATAAATGCGCACATCACCAAAAAAGTTGCGGATAAACTGGAAGAAATATTTAAATCAGACCGTAAATCATTCGAAGAAAAATGGGAAAGCCTGGGTTTATTTGTAAAGTATGGTATGATGACAGAAGATAAGTTTCTGGATAAAGCCAATAGCTTTTTCGTGATGCAGGATACCGAAGGAAAATTTACAACGCTGGACGAGTACAAGGCTGAAACAGCTTCTACTCAGAAAGATAAAGAAGGTAAGCAAGTCATTATTTATACAACTAATCCGGTACAACAGGATGTCTATATACAGCAGGCGGTGAAGGCAGGGTATAAGGTGGTGAAAATGGAAACATTGGTAGATGCAGCTTTCATTAATAGTATGGAAATGAAATGGCAGGATGTTGTTTTTCGCCGGGTGGATGCGGATACGGCTGACAATTTAATTGATAAGCAGGAAGGCTCAGAAAGTGTTTTAAGTAAAGAGGAGGCTGAAAAACTGAAGGCCCTTTTCGAGCGTCCCCAGGAGGGATTACATATGAATGTGGAAATAAAAGGCATGGGCGAAAACGCTCCACCGGTTACGGCTACACGCCCGGAGCAAATGCGCCGCATGAAAGATATGGCTGCAGCAGGAGGTGGAATGGCATCATGGTATGCGCAGATGCCGGATGAAGTAAATCTTACTATAAATGGTAACCACACTATTTATAAAGAGGTGTTGGCCGCCCCAGCTGAGAAGCAGGAAAAGGTGGTTAAAAACCTGGCCGACCTGGCGCTGCTGTCCCAGGGCCTGCTCACGGGTAAATCACTCACAGATTTTATTGATCGAAGTGTCGATTTGCTGGAAAATAAAAACTAATTATCCTAAGCCCCGGTTTTACCGGGGCTTTTTTCATATACGGCAGCTTCCAGGTATTGCATTCTAACGGTGTGGAATACCTGCTTAAAACCGGAAGCAAGCAAAATGTTTTTATGAACAGGATTTAAATATGCCAACGTCATCTGGCGGGGTTTTTTAGCCAGGCTTTTTTCTATATTTTCCAGTACCCCGCTCAGGATTACTTCATCAAAAGGATTGAAAAGGAAAATACAATCTACGTCAGTTGCTATGGGAAAATAAAAAGCATCATTGGTTTTTACTTCATAATTTAATTCAGGCTCTGTGGTTTTTATGATTTCTAAATTTATTATTGCGGCGTTGCAAAGCGCCCGGGAAAAATCAACCCCTGTTACTTTTTTAAAATGATGTTTTGCGGCTACGCAGAGTATCCTGCCTTTTCCACAACCTATATCTAACAAGTGAGTACAACTTTGAATATGCGGTTCATTAAAAAGTTGCTCCAGCAAAGAATATGTTGCCGGCATATAGATAGTAGCATGGGAAATATCTACATCAAGTTCTTGCAGGGCTTTTAATTCATCTGTACCGGTAGTATCAATACCATATTTCTTCTCCCCACGATATTCCTGCCGGATGATTTCCCAGGCTATACCCGGGTTCCAGTTATAAGCCAGGTAAAAAAAATAGCGGATGAAAGCTATAATCTTCATGAGCTTCTAAAATCTATCACTTTAAGTTGAAGGGATTTGGTGTCATTCCAGTCATTTTCATCCAGGGTAAAAACAACATCCAGCGGGCCACCTTCTTCTATGACATTATATTTACCGGCAAGATTAAAACCAATCCCGGTGAATGTTATTTCGCCTTGTTTTAAAACAAAGCGTATATGATTTTCTTTGACCACTTTAGTAAAGCCTGTATTCATAACCTTGCGGGCAATAAAAACTGGTCGCATGTTCTCCGGGCCATAAGGCTCAGCCTGGCAAATTATATTATAGAGGGTAGATGTAATATCATCAAAGGTTATTTCGGCATCAATATTAATTTGTGGGATCAATAGCTCACGGTCAATCGTACCCGAAACTGACTGCTCAAATTTTTCTTTAAAAAGTTCCAGGCTTTCCGGTTTCATACTGAGGCCAGCAGCAGCGAAGTGACCGCCAAAAGCTACCAGGTATTCCCGGCATTCGTAGATGGCCTCGTAAAGGTTAAACCCCGGAACGCTGCGGGCACTCCCGGAAATAATATCACCACTTCGTGTAAGCACCACCGTGGGCCTGTAGTGTGATTCAATTAATCGTGAAGCAACTATACCCACTACACCTTTGTGCCAGCTTTCGTTATAAACCACCGTGGTACAGGTACCGTCATGATAATTTCCTTCATTAATCATATCCAGTGCCTGGGCGGTAATGGTACTGTCAGCATCTTTTCTGTCTACATTGTCTGAGTGCAGCATTTCTGCCATCTTCATCGCTTCTTCGGGTAGGCGGGAGAGAAATAGCTTTACTGCATTTTTTGCATCACCCATACGCCCGGCAGCATTTACACGGGGAGCTATAACAAAAACGACATTTGTTATAGATAAGGCCGCATTTAAACCCGCAAGCTTTATTAATGCTTCAATACCCGGTGTTGGTTTAGTATTAATTTTTTGTAAGCCATAGAAAGCCAGTATGCGATTTTCACCTGTCATTGGAACTATATCCGCTGCTATGGCAATAGCAACCAGGTCCAGGTAATCTGTATCAGAAATGGCCGGTGTTTTTATTTTTTGAGCTACTGCGCAGATGAGTTTGTATCCCACGCCGCAGCCGCATAATTCTTTATATGGATAATTGCATCCGGGTTGTTTAGGATTTAAAATGGCGGCAGCATCCGGTAAGGTTTCACCCGGCAGGTGGTGATCACAAACAATAAAACTTACACCCAGTGTTTTTGCATAAGCAATAAGTTCCACAGAACGAATCCCGCAATCCAGGCATATAATAAGGGTAACACCGGTTTCATGCGCATGGTCTATGCCGGCCTGGCTCACACCGTATCCTTCTTTATATCTGTCCGGAATATAATACTGTAAATTTTTTTGATTATAAACCCGGGTTAAAAAATCATACATACAGGCTACCGATGTGGTGCCATCCACATCATAATCGCCAAAAACCATAATATTTTCTCCGGCTTCAATTGCTTGCAGGATTCGGTCTACTGCCTTAACCATATCCTTCATCAGGTATGGATCGTGCAAATGATTTAATGAGGGCCTGAAGAAATCTTTAGCTTTATCGTAAGTAGTTATTCCCCGCGACACTAAAATTTTGCACAACACAGGGTTAATGCCGAGCGAGGCGTGGAGCGCTTCGGCCATGCCGGGATTCGAAGGAACGATATGCCATCTTTTTTCCTGCATTAATATTTTCTGTCTGTTGTATAATTAACTAATTGTTCTAATGCTCCCCGTGTAGGCGTAATAGGGAATGCTGATAACACATCAAGTGCTGCCTGCCTGTATTCCATCATTTTTCCCGAAGCATATTCAATTCCTCCTGTGCGGGTAACCGTCTGGATTACCTGCTGTACTTTTTCTTTATTTTTATTTTGATTTTTCAGGATGTAAATGATCTCTTTACGGCTCGATTTATCCAGGTGTTGTAAGGTATATATTAATGGTAAGGTTATTTTCTTTTCCTGTATATCATTGCCGGTTGGCTTCCCCACATTGGCAGTGCCATAATCAAACAAGTCATCTTTTATCTGGAAAGCTATTCCTGCCAGTTCTCCAAACTTTTTCATTACATCTGCTTTTTCCATGCTTTTACTGCTGCTGTAGGCACCAGCTGCGCAAGCAGAACTGAGTAAAGAGGCTGTTTTGTTTTTAATAATCTCAAAATAAACGGCTTCATCTATATTAAGTTTTCGGCTTTTTTCCATTTGCAGCAATTCGCCTTCACTCATTTGTTGCACAGCCTGCGAAAGAATCTGGAGATGGGCAAAGTCATTATTTTCTGTAGCCAGTAATAATCCCCGGGAAAGAAGGTAGTCTCCCACCAGCACGGCAACTTTATTTTTCCAGAGCGCATTGATGGAAAAAAAACCGCGACGCTCATAAGACTCATCTACTACATCATCATGAACGAGGGTAGCTGTATGAAGTAACTCCACAAGCGCTGCTGCCCTATAGGTACTTTCATTGATATCACCGTTAAGTTTTGCTGAAAGGAAAACAAACATAGGGCGTAATTGCTTACCCTTACGTTTTATGATCACATTCATTATCGTATTGAGGAGTGAGGTATCAGCCTTGACAGATTGGGCAAATTTTTCTTCAAAAATCTTTAGTTCTGGTCCGATTATGTCATTTACAAACTTCATAGAAAAAAATTTCGCCTCTGCATAAGCGATAGTTATACGTATTTCCAGTGGCAAATGTGAAGATAAGGCAATCTGTGATGCAGCGTAAATCACTTGGTATGACTCTTGTATATACGAAATTTCCTTAAAATAAGGAAGAAAACCCTGCCTAAATAAATGCTAAAAAAATTTGTATATTATATTGGCTTTAGGTAAATTTGCATTTAATCAACTCGTATATTTAGAAATCTATCAATCATTAAGTTATGGCAAGCAAAAAGTACAATTTTTTATTTATGGCGTTTTTCCTGTTGTTGAGTGCAGGATCTTTCGCACAAACAACCGGTAGTGGGTATGACGTCTATGATTCCACTGTTATATCTTCCAAGGATATGCCGCAGCAGAACGAATTTTGGAATAACGCCTACAGTTTTCCGGCAAAACCCCGCAACATGTGGGAAATCGGTATCTCTGCTGGTGCATTCAACGTGGTAAGTGATGTTTCCAGCAAATTCCCAACGTTGGGTTTTGCAGCTCACGTCCGTAAGGCATTCGGATATGTATTTTCTATGCGCTTGCAGTATCTGAACGGAACTGCAAAAGGTTTAAGCTGGGTAGGTGCTGAGAATTTTGCACATAATCCAGCCTGGTCCACAAAGTATAGTGCTCCTGATCGTGGGGGAAATTTTACTGGTACAACGATACCTGGCCGCAGTCCAGAAGTTATTTATTACAATTATGAGAACAAAACCCAGGATTTAAGCCTGCAGGGTATTGTAACTTTAAATAACATTCGTTTCCACAAGCAAAAAACTAATTTTATATTATATGCTGGTGCCGGTATAGGTGCTACAGCGTATAATGTAATGGTTAATGCTTTAGATGCAAGTGGTAGTCCTTATTCTTCTTTATTTGCCAGCATAACTCCTGTAGAATATAAAAACAGGAAAGATGTGTTGAAGAAATTAAAAGATGGTATGGATGATACTTATGAAACTGAAGCACAGAATCAAGGCCCACGTCGTCCTAAATTAGGTGACAACACTTTGCGTTTGTCAACAACCGTTTTAGGTGGTGTAGCTTTCCGTCTTGGTAAGCGTATTAACCTTGCTCTTGAAAACCGTCATACATTCATCAAAGATGATTTGTTAGATGGACAACAATGGCAAGAGCATCCTTATGGTGATGCAGCGCTTACTCCAAACTGGGATTCTTATAATTACCTTTCATTAGGTCTTAATTTCAACCTGGGTGCCAAAGCTGTTGAACCATTATGGTGGTTAAATCCTTTGGACTATGCTTATAGCGAATTGAACAACCCACGCCATATGAAGCTTCCAAAGCCAGTATTTGATGATGCTGATGGTGATGGTGTTGTAGACCAATTAGATCGTGAACCCAATACGCCAGCTGGTTGCCCGGTTGATACACATGGTGTAAGCCTGGATACAGATGGTGACGGTGTTCCTGATTGTAAAGACAAGCAATTAATTACGCCAACTGAATGCCAGCCCGTAGATGCTGATGGTGTTGGTAAATGTCCAGACCCTGAGTGCTGCAAAAATATCGTTGCAGGACCTGGTACAGGAACTTGCCCTTGCGATTACCCAAGTGTTTCTTTCAGTGGAAACGGCAGCACGCTAAGCAGCGATGCTCGTGCAATGCTGGCTACAGTAGCTGCTAAACTGAAAGCAAATCCAACTTGTAGTATTAATATTAATGGTTATCCAGAAGCTTCTAAAGCCAGCCAGGCAGTTTGCCAGCGCAGGTTAGATGCTATAAGGATGCATCTTATAGAGAGAGAAGGAATTAGTGCGGACCGTATCAACACCAATTGCGAAATAGGTGGTGGCGATAAGAATACGGTTGATGTGAAATGTAACTAAGCGTTTTTCGATTCCACTTTTTGCTCAATGATTGAACCCTCCAGGATTTCCTGGAGGGTTCTTTTTTCGGAGATACTTAACAGTTTATCATCATATCCTTAACTTATTTAAGGTTAGTTTTGCAACACTTCACTACACAATCTTTAATTATCAAATACGTTTAGCGATTATGACAATAAGAAAATCATGGCTTAGAAAATTAACTGTGCTTGTTTTAGCAATATCTCTCATGGTTGTTTCCCATCCCATAGCATTTTCGAAATCTAACTATCGCATAATCGATTCTTCTCTGGCTGCTACTGGAGCTTCAGATAATGAAGCTGTGAATTCAGAAAAAGCTGAATTATTAGGCCTTTACGATAAGCTGGCTTTAGAGGCTAAGGGATTAACCCATATGGCATTTGAAAGTGCTATTAAGGGTTTTATTCATCTTAAGGAAGCAGGTAAAATGCGCAATCAAAACATTCTGACGATTGCAGATTTTACATTGTCTTCAGCTAAAAAGCGTTTATTCATAATTGATATGGATAATCAGAAGGTTTTATTCAATACATATGTTGCTCATGGCCAGAAAACTGGTGCTGAGTTTGCAAAAGATTTTTCAAACCGCCCTGAGAGCCTTCAAAGTAGCCCGGGTTTTTATATTACTTCGAGTACCTACAATGGTAAAAATGGTTATTCTATGCACCTTATGGGGCAGGAAGCTGGCATAAATGATAAAGCTTATGACAGGGCAATAGTAATGCACGGTGCACCATATGTAAGCGAATCTTTCATCAGGGCGAGGGGCTACCTGGGCAGAAGCTGGGGTTGCCCGGCTGTATCACAAGAATTGACAATGCCCATCATCGAAACAATAAAAAATGGTACTTGCCTGTTTATTTTTTCCGGGGATGTTGCTTATTTGAATAAGTCAAAAATACTAAACAGCTGATTTTTAATAAATTATTTTAAAAGCCCCATCATTGGGGCTTTTTTGGTTTTATAATACCCTGAAGACATTTATTTACCTTTGTAAAAAAATCTATATGCTTAAAAATAGCCTAAAAGGTACAGGCGTTGCTATTATAACACCTTTTAAAAAAGGTGGAGAAGTAGATTTTGAAGCACTTTCAAATCTTATAGATTTCCAGGTAGATTCTGGTGTAAATTATATTGTCAGCCTTGGAACGACTGGCGAAACCCCTGTATTGAGTAAGAATGAAAAAAATAATATAATAGAGCATACTTATAAGCATGTAAATGGACGTGTACCCGTTGTTATAGGTATGGGGGGTAATTGCACTGCTGAACTTATTGACGAAATAAAGCAGGCGAATTTGGATGGGTGTACTGCGATTTTAAGTGCCAGCCCTTATTATAATAAGCCTTCCCAGGAAGGACTTTACCAACACTATGCGGCACTCGCGGGTATGAGCCCCAAACCTATTATTTTGTATAATGTGCCTGGCAGAACAGGGATGAATATGAGCGCTACCACCACTTTAAGGCTTGCCCATGATTTTGAAAAAATATCCGGCATAAAAGAAGCTAGCGGGGATATGCTGCAATGCATGAATATTCTGAAAGATTGCCCGGATGATTTCCTGGTAGTCAGTGGAGACGATGTACTTGCTTTGGCCCAGATAGCCTGTGGAATGAGTGGCGTCATAAGTGTAGCAGCCAATGCATTCCCTGGCCAGTTTAGTAAAATGGTAGAAGCTGCCCTGAAAAACGATTTTAAAAGTGCTGTAAAAATTAATAATAATCTGCTTCCTGCCTATAAATTACTTTTTTGTGAGAACAATCCTGCGGGAGTTAAAGCGTTCTTATTTGAGATGGGCAGAATTGAAAATGAGCTGCGTCTTCCGTGTGTAGCCATTTCTGAAGCGAATCAAAAATTAATTCGAGAATATGCACAACAAATGGAGTTGGTTTAAATTAACCCTGCTTACCAGCGTAATGTTCCTCATTAATTATACTGCTACCAGCCAGCAGACTTGTAATGATTTCAACATTAAAGGAGAAATTTTTCAACAAAACAACCGGTGCGTAGTTGTACCTGATATGCTTTCAACTTTTGGGACACAGGTTTCAATAAGAAATATCAGGGTGGTATTACCAGAAGATTATAAACTTCAGTCTTCTTCCTTACCAGTAGTGTATTTTTTTATGCCGTACATCGGCGATAGTAGTTCATATACTGATTCTCTCTTCATCAATTACTTCACCGGAATAAAAAATAAAGGAATTTTAGTTTGTGTAGAAATGTTGCAGGAGACAGATTCTATCACGCAGAATGATTTCCGAAAATCTATGTCAGGCCTATTTAATAAGTCTTTAAAGCCCTGGATAAATGCAACGTTTAAATGCCAATCTTCTCCTGCCACTACAATTGTTTCGGGAATACAGGAAGGTGCTGATGTAGCCTTATACCTGGCATTAGAACTACCCTCCATCATAGGCAAAGCAGGTATTTTTTCCCCGGTAATGAACAATAGTGAAGAAGAAAAAACTATGGCGCTTGACCTTGGGAAAAATTACACAAATAAAATTTTCTTCTACAATCTTGCTTCTGAAGATAAAGTTGGGTTAAATAAACTGGAAAATATTACTGATATACTTGGCCTGCAAACTTCCGTAATGATATATAAAATATTAGATGAAAATTACACAGATGAAAAATTTGACTGGCAGAAGTGGTTTCCTGAATTTTTGAAATGGATGTATGCGAGTGGTTATAATTATGTAATGAAAGATGTAGATTAAATTTTAAAACATGTACCTTCTATTGCCAGGGATGTTTCTTTGAAAACTGCCTGCGTTTCCAGGAGAAAATTTTCCAGGTCATCATAGCGGGAAGAAAAGTGGCCAATGATAAGTCTTTTCACAGCCGCTTTTTTAGCAATCATTCCAGCATCTACTGTTGTACTGTGAAACCGTTCTTTAGCTTTGTCGGCCATCTCTTTCAGGAAGGTCGTTTCATGATACAACATATCCAGTCCTGAGATATGTTTAACTATATTTTCTTCGTATAAAGTATCTCCGCAAAACCCGTAAGATTTTCCTGCTTCGGCAGCCGTTGTTACTTCTTCATTTGGAATTATTGTTCCTTTAGGCGTTACGTAATCATGGCCCTGCTGTAATTTGGGATAAAATTCTATAGGAATTTCAAAAGAAGCAGTTTTATCCGGCAATACATTCCTCACATTTTTTATCTCACGAAATACAAATCCCCAACATTCAATGCGGTGATTCATTTTAAAGCTTTTGACCTGCAAATTTCCATCATTTACAATTTCTGCTTCTCCGTGTAAAGGATGAAAATAAATCTCGTAAGTAAGGTGGCTGCTGGCAACTGTAAATTGTAAGTTTAATATTTCTTCCAGTTTGGGCGGGCAAAAAATGTGAAGCACTTCTGTACGGTTATTTAAACTAAAACTTGTCAACAAACCTATCAGGCCGAAATAGTGATCCCCATGAAGGTGAGAAATAAATATGTATTTTAATTTCCCTGTTTTTATTTTATATTTTTTTATCTGCCATTGTGTACCTTCTCCGCAATCTATTAAGGCAGAAAAGTTATCGCCTTGTAATATTTGGGCAGTAGGATTTCTGCCATGTGCCGGAAGGGCAGAATTATTTCCTAATATCGTTAATGTGAGCAAACTGTTTATCCTTGTAGAATTTATAAATACGGTTAATCCTCGCCCCCCATTATCTCTCTTTCAATTTCTTCCATTTGCACAATATCCCAGGCTTCACTTTCGGTTGGTGTTACATTCATCAATTCCAGGATCTCCATTTCGTCAAGTGCATTTTCTACCTGCTTCTGCAAGCAACAGATAACAAAAGAAAAATGATTTTCATAATATTGTTGTTGAGAATGTATTAAAATTTCTGCCACTTTTTTAGATACATATCTTACTTCTTCCATATTTAATACAAGGTGAGAAACTACTGTATTCATTTGAGCCTCAAGTAAACGTTGGAAATCACCTGCCATATTTGCAGATAATTCTGGTTCACCAGGGGTAATAACAACAAATTTTTCTTTGGTATCTGTTTTGACATTCATAGTAGGACGATAATGGGTGTAAAATTAGCAAAATTCTATTTGCCGGGATAAGGTTGGTAAGAAGTGTTTAAGAACATCTGGTTAAAAGATTTTTCAACATATCAACATTTAGCATTAAGTTGAAACTTTGACCCCCTATTATTCGTTATTATTGTAACAACACTTAAATATAAGAGAATGGATAATAATTTCTCCACACAAGTAAAAGAAATAATTTCCTATAGCAGGGAAGAAGCACTACGATTGGGCAATGATTTTATAGGTACTGAACACCTGGTTTTGGGGTTGATCAGAGATGGTGAAAACACTGCTATAAAAATTCTTAAATCCTTAAATGTGGATTTATATGAATTGCGTAAGGAAATTGAAATGGCTGTAAAAGATAAGACAGGAAAAAATATTGCAAATATCAATTCTCTGCCGCTTACCAAGCAAGCCGAAAAAGTCATCAGGATAACTGTTTTAGAAGCGAAGGCATTAAAAAGTGCCTACGTGGAAAGCGAACACTTGATGCTTTCTATTTTGAAAAATAAAGAAAATATTGTTACCCAGATTTTAAGCCAGTATGATGTAGATTATGATATGTTTAAAAACGACCTGGGCTTTATGAGTGGGGATGCTCCACAAGCAGAGTTTAATGATGATGATGATTTTGATGAAGAAAGAAAACAGTATGGGCAGCAGAAACCGGCTAAAGGTGGTGCTGGTGCCCAGGCAAAAACTAAAACACCGGTCCTGGATAATTTCGGAAGAGACATTACCCGCCTGGCAGAAAACGGATCCCTGGATCCAATCGTGGGAAGAGAAAATGAAATAGAAAGGGTGAGCCAGATATTGTCTCGTCGTAAAAAAAATAACCCTATTTTGATTGGTGAACCCGGTGTAGGTAAAACGGCCATTGTAGAAGGTCTTGCCTTACGTATTGTACAGCGTAAAGTGTCCCGTATTTTGTTTGATAAAAGAGTGGTAAGTCTCGATTTGGCCGCCCTTGTAGCCGGCACAAAATACCGCGGCCAGTTTGAAGAAAGAATGAAGGCTATTATGAACGAGCTGGAGAAAAATCGCGACGTTATATTATTTATTGATGAGATCCATACTATTGTTGGGGCAGGTGGTGCCAGTGGTTCCCTGGATGCTTCTAATATTTTCAAACCGGCTCTTGCACGTGGTGAATTACAATGTATTGGCGCCAGTACGCTGGATGAATATCGCATGCACATAGAAAAAGATGGTGCCCTGGACAGGCGTTTTCAAAAAGTTTTAGTTGAACAACCGTCTGTTGAAGAAGCCATAGAAATATTAAACAACATAAAAAACAAATACGAAGATTATCACAATGTTACTTATAGTAACGAGGCCATTGAAGCATGTGTAAAACTTAGTGATAGGTACATGACTGATCGTCTATTGCCGGATAAGGCAATTGATGTCCTGGATGAAGTAGGTGCCCGTAAGCATATAAAAAATATAAATGTTCCGGAAACCATCCTCAGCCTGGAGAAGAAAATTGAAGATATTAAGCTTGAAAAAAATAAAGTTGTAAAAAGCCAGAAGTTTGAAGAAGCTGCATCTCTCCGGGATACTGAAAAAAGGCTCCAGGAAGACCTGGAGAAAGCAAAAAATGACTGGGAAGAAGAAAGTAAAAATAAACGATACCCTGTAGAAGAAGAAGACATTGCAGAAGTTGTGCACATGATGACGGGTATACCTGTAAAGCGTATGGTGGCTGCTGAAACAGATAAATTGCGCCGCATGGGAGACGATCTCAAGGGCGCAGTTGTTGGCCAGGAAGAAGCTATTTCAAAAGTTGTGAAGGCCATACAGCGCAACCGTGTAGGCTTAAAAGATCCTAAAAAACCTATTGGTACATTTATATTTCTCGGGCCTACAGGCGTTGGTAAAACAGAACTAGCCCGCACGCTTGCCAGACAGATGTTTGACAGTGAGGATGCACTCATTCGTATAGATATGAGTGAGTATATGGAAAAATTTACAGTGAGTCGTCTCATTGGTGCACCTCCGGGATATGTGGGTTATGAGGAAGGGGGACAGTTAACGGAAAGGGTTAGACGTAAACCTTACAGTGTAATTCTGCTGGATGAAATTGAAAAAGCTCACCCGGATATTTATAACATACTTCTCCAGGTTTTGGATGATGGCCAGTTGACTGATGGAATGGGAAGAAGAGTCGATTTTAAGAATACACTTATCATCATGACGTCCAACATTGGTGCACGCCAGTTGAAAGATTTTGGTGATGGCGTCGGTTTTGCTACCGCAAACCGCACCCAAAATGCGGAAGAAAATAATAAGGCCATTATTGAGAAAGCGCTCAAGCGTACTTTCAGCCCGGAATTTTTAAATCGTATAGACGACATCGTTATCTTCAACTCCCTCAGTAAAGAACACATCTTTGAAATTATAGATATTCTTATGAAAGGTGTGATGAAGCGGTTAAGTAACCTTGGCTTTGCTTTGGAATTGGCACCGGAAACTAAGGACTTTATTGCGGAAAAGGGCTATGACAGCCAGTTTGGGGCGAGGCCCTTACATCGTGCCATTCAAAAATACCTGGAAGATCCCCTGGCGGAAGAAATTCTGAATATGCAGATTAAACAAGGAAGTACAATGGTAGCCGAGTTAGATAAAGAAGCTCAAAAAGTTATTTTTAAAATAAAAGACGAACCAAAAAAGAAAGAGAAAAAATCTGAAGCATAAAATTTAGTACTAAGCAATATATTAAAACTGAAAATGCCCGCAATTGCGGGCATTTTCAGTTCAACTTAATCTAGAAAAATTCTAATTCTTAATAACTACCTTTTGGCTGTAATCTACCTGGCTTGTTTTTACCTGGATTATATACATAGCTGGATTCAGTTTATTTATATCTGACAGCAGTAAAGTATTTTCACCTGTTTTAATATTATATTTTTTTATGCTTATTGTCCTTCCATAAATATCTTTTATGGTTACAGTGGCTTCATCGTTAGTATCTGATGAAATGGCCACAAATGTTTTTCCTGAAACAGATGCCGGGTTAGGGTATAATTCGGGAATATTAACCGGTTTATTTCCTAAGCGCTGCAGTATAATATTGCTATACTTTACCTGTCCTGTTTTCCCGGTAATTTTAATTCTATAATTGATTACTGGGGATTTAATTCCAGCTACATAATGTTCAAAATTATATGAAACAGTTCCACTGTCAGCATTTGAAGAATAAGAAATTAGCTTTTGATAGGTTGAACCATCTGTGCTGTATTCCAATTCATAACTATCTGCCAGTTGATTATTTGTTGCTTGCCAGTTTAGAATGACATTTTTATTTCTGGCTTGTTCGCTACTGAATTTTACCAGGTTTACATCCAGCACGACGCAAATTGCGTCAAACATAATGGTAACTGAATCCCGGCTATGTTCAGGACAAAGGGTGTCAAATTGCTGAGACACATAATAGGTTCCGGGGGCATTTACGTTTATGGATACGCCAGTATTAGTGCCTACGATATTTCCGTTATTGGTCCACCATTTATATATTAGGTCCGGGTTGGGATTGCTAACATATATTGTTGTCGTGGGCATGGTGCCGCAGTAATAGAGTATATATGAGTGTGCTTTTACTTCCTCATAATTAAACAGGC
>JBDSWG010000226.1:0-3412 GCA_039926825.1 Ferruginibacter sp. | reverse complement strand
GGCGGCTCGTGCTAACGGTAACTGTTGGCTCATACCCTGTGATATTTTGCTTTTGTTTTTCCGCTACGGCATAAAAAGCATTCGTCAGCAAATTCAAAATAACCCTTCCAATATCTTGCGGAATGATGTTTATTTTGCCAATGGATGTAGCAAAATCAGTCCCGATAGCTATCGGGATGGTTGCATTAAAGTCTTTGTCTTTCGCCCGCAGGCCCTGATAACTTAATCGTAAATATTCATCACACAATGCATTTATGTCTGTTGGTACTTTTTGCCCTTTGTTTGTTTGAGAATGTTGCAGCATGCCCTTTACAATGGCATCTGCCCGTTTGCCATGATGGTTTATTTTTTTTGAATTGTCTATCACGTCATTTGCAATAGATTTTACTACTTCGATATTTCCTTTACCAGCTTCTTCTTTTAGTTCTTCAAGCAGTTCCTCATTTACCTCCGAAAAATTATTTACAAAGTTTAATGGGTTTTGAATCTCATGTGCAATGCCCGCGGTAAGTTCACCAAGAGAAGCCATTTTTTCTGATTGAATGAGTTGGGTTTGGGTGGCTTTTAAATTTTGGAGTGAGCTATTTAATTCCGCTGTTCTTTCCTCAACTTGCTTTTCAAGTTCAACTTTCTGTAATTCAATTAAGCGGCTCCTTTCATCTTCCTTTTCCCTGGCTATACGTTCCAGTTCTAATGCCTGTTTAGATAAGGCTTTCGACTGATGGTCGTATCTCCTGAACAAAGTCCATGAAAAGTATGCCACCATCCAAAATATGGCTGTAAATATTCCTACATTAATAAAAACGCCAATCCATTTAGGTCTTGACTCTATTTTGGTAATTAAAAAAAATACTGACATTAATAGCACGGCTGCAACAATTATTAAAAAAGGGAAAACAGCTATGACGAAAGCCTTTACATTGCTATGATGAAGCCGCTTAAATTTGAGCAATGTAACGAAGGCACTAATAATAATTATTATAATTAAAATTAAACTACCGTTTTTAAAAAGCCTTGGAAGAGCGGGGAATAAAACAATTATGAAGGCGTAAATCAACCATACAAAACCTATTACTAATAAATACTTATCCCAGCGTTTTGTATACACATATGTTTGGAAATAATAGCGAATAAAGTAAATTAAGAAAAATAACATTGCTAAAGTGTTGACGACATCCAAAATTTGTGCTAGTTGATAGTGTTCCCGGGCAAGTACTTCAATTATAAATTCACTAGATATAAAACTGAGTGTTATAAGAAATAGGGAGAAATACAGGTACATTTTCTCTTTTACGGTGAGAAAAAAGAAAAAATTAAATAAGGCAGCTATTAACAGAAAACCAGTTAATAAAACTCGAAAATAAGAAGTGGCTTGATAATAATCATCTTGATTTTCTATAAATTGTTTGTTTAAATTTTTCTCGTTATTTAGAATGTTGATTTTATAATCAGCAAATATTCCCGGCTGCGTATTGTGCATCCTATTATAGATGATTAACTTTTCATTCGCTCTCATTTTTATGGGTATAGTATTATTTACTTTTACCCCATTTTTTTTGCTCCATGCAACTTCCGTTCCTGTTAGATAATGAGTAATCTTGCCTGTGCTGTCAAATACATAATAATCGTTTTTATCCCCATAGGCATCCACTGCAATACTAATGTCATGGTCAGTTGTATTTTTTAAAATATATCGAAACCAGTAGGTGTTTACGGAAGTATCCACCCCTTGCGGTTTAAAATTTCTATCCCGAAACTGATTAGATAGTGGAAGTTTATTAACCTGATCAATCGTCCGGTTACCTTGCTTGTCATCTAATACCTGGTAATAGTTATGTGATAGTTCTTGTTGGTAAGCAGTATCAGACTTTATTTCGTAAACCGGAGGCAGGTTATTTTGTGCTACTATTTTTGCTATAAAAAACAGACAAATAATACCGGATAAAAATATTTTTTTCATTAAAAATTATTAAAGTTGTACTTGAATAATAAATGTCGTGCTTTCTCCATTCTGCCTGCCTGCGCTCCCACATCAGCAGCTGCCAATAGTTTTATAAAAATCAGTCCCGGTAGCTATCGGGAGGGTTGCATAGAAATCTTTGTGCGCAGCATCCCGTGTATCGTTTGCTAGGAGGCAATTACTTTTGCTGCGCCTGCCACTCCAGATATTTTTCCGCAAGAAATTGATTTCCTTTCATCCTTATTTCCGGGGTGGACACAGTAAAATGATCTCCGGGAAGATATTCGATCATAATATTTGCCTTTAATTTTTTCATTTCCTCATCTAATTTATGCACAGCCAGATTCAAATAAAAATTATCGTTGTTACCCGTAGTGATGCGTATTTTTTTATCCAGGTCTGGTTTTACCTGCTCCCAATTTTCACGCAGGTATAATGATATGTCATAATTTTTCCATTGTGATACAACAGCGGGGTTAATGATACCGGTTAGCGGATCACAAACAGGTTCCGGCTTTCCATCTTTCCCTTTTTTACTAAAAACTGCATTTAAAGAATTCATTTGTTCACCCCTGTAAATAACGTTTTCCATCCCGTAAGCATCTTTCATATTAAGCACGGGAAAAAAGCCATCAATGGAGGCTGCGGGATTAAGCAGGCTATCTTTATTGTAAAACATATTTTTATCCTCATAAATATTTACCGTTAATGTACTCCTGAAATCAACCGGATCGGGAGAACTCGACCAGCAACCGGCAAATGTTTTTGGATAATGTGTCTGCAACCATAAGACAGTCCAGCCGCCACTACTATGCCCGGTGAGTAAACGTGCACCATTACAACGGAAGTTTTTTTCCAGGTATGGAATAAATTCTTTCACCAGTGCATCACCACGTGGACCGTTGTTATCGCTGTTCGCATACACCGAATGGCCGAGCGGGCAATTGCCATCTAAGAATACTCTAATGCAGGCAATAGTATTCATCGGAGAAGCAGCAATTTTGCTGGCTGAGTAATATTGATATTCCCCACCAAAGCCAGAGACTGTAAATAATACAGGGAATTTCCTGTTTATTTCAGTTGCATATTCTTTGGGTAAAATAACTGCAGCATCTACAGTCTGGGGTTTCCCGAAAAATGCTGTAAGCAAAGCAGAAGGAACTTTCAATTGTTTCACTTGCTCAGTTTCTTTAAAAGTTGGTTCTGGATTTACCTGGTCGCAGTTGAGTGAAATAATCTTCTTGTCATTTGTTGTAATGGTGACCTGTATTGGTTTACTAAATATATTTCCCGGGCTTCCTTCAATGGAGAGGCCACCTTCATTTTTATCCCATACAGCCTGTACAAAATATTTACCACGTTCAATTTCTGAAAGTTTTACAGGATAGCTTAAAGCCTTGTCGTCAAAAATGATGCTGCCACCTGATTTTATATTTGTTGCATTAACAGCGT
>JBDSWG010000225.1:0-2942 GCA_039926825.1 Ferruginibacter sp. | reverse complement strand
TATTATTATGAAGGAAAAATTTCACTGGAAAAAATTGCAGAAAAGATGAGCCACGCTGTGGCGGAATGTTTTAAAATAAAAGACCGGGGGTATATCCGGGAAGGATATTTTGCAGACCTGGTTGTTGTAGATTTAAAAAAATCATTGACCATATCAAAAGAAAATATTTTATATAAATGTGGCTGGAGCCCGCTGGAAAATTTCAAATCCGCTGCCAGTATTGTACAAACAATGGTAAATGGCCATATCGTTTATGGAAATGGTGCTGTTATTGAATCAGCATTGGGAAAGCGGCTAGGCTTCAACCGCTAAAATATATTATGCAGACAGATAAAACCACTTTACTCGACCTGGGCATATTTAACCCGGAGGAAGAATATTCTTTGTTCAACCTGCTGAATTTAACACAGACGAACAACGGCAGGCAGGAATTACGTAAAATTTTATCTACCCCACTGGAAAGCTTAGCCGAAATAGAGGGGATGCAGATAACCCTGAAACTGGTGGCCTCAAAAATTTCTGCGCATCCCGCCGCCATAACCAATGGCACCGTAATAATGATTGAAAGGTTTTATGAAACGCCCGTAGATCCCATCCCCCGAAATGCTTCGACACTAACGGCCAACAGTTATAAACTTTTACACGGCCCCGATTTCTCCTTAATAAAATTTTCCATCGGGCACTGCATCAGCTTTATTAAAGGCATGAAGGAAATTTACGATTTGTTCCGCGAGGCACCGGCAACTTCTCCCATGTCTTCCTTAATGAAGAAAATTCATTTAATACTTGACAATCTCAATATTCAAAAAATATTAAACGCAAAAAATGCGGCTAACCTTAAAGGTGGTGAATTGCTGCAGCATGCTTACTATTTGAAATATTCATTTAAGAACAACATGCTGGCCTTGCTTACGTACTATGCACGTTTAGATGCCTGGTTTTCCCTGGCTTTTTCTATTCAAAAGCACCGGCTGGTATTCCCGGAATTTACAACTGCGCCAGGCCCGGAAATAAAAATTACCGGCCTTTTCCATATGCTGCTACCCGTTCCCGTTGCTTACGATATGCACCTGGAGAGAAAAAGTAATTTTCTTTTCCTCACGGGCGCTAACATGGCAGGTAAAAGCACTTTCATTAAAGCCGTAGGCACGGCGGTTTACCTGGCCCACCTGGGTATGGCAGTACCTGCTGAAACCATGTCATTGTCAATGTTTGAAGGATTGCTAAGTAATATAAATGTGGCGGATAACATCGTAAAAGGTGAAAGCTACTTCTTTAATGAAGTACAGAGAATAAAAAACACTATCGATAAAATAAGTGATGGCCGTCGCTGGCTTATCCTGATAGATGAACTTTTTAAAGGCACGAATGTGCAGGATGCAATGAAGTGCAGTTCCGCAGTAATAGAGGGCCTGCTTAAAGTAAATTCTTCTGCATTCATTTTATCCACGCATCTCTATGAAATAGGGGAAGCTTTGAAAGTGCATAATAACATCCAGTTTAATTATTTTGAAACGAATGTACATGACGGACAACTTGATTTTAGTTATGTACTTCGCCCCGGCATTTCCAATGATCGTTTGGGTTATGTCATCCTTCAGCGGGAAGGTGTTGTAAAACTGCTGGAAAAACTATAAGGCCCTGAACCACCTACCCATTCTCTCTTTTATTAGATAATTTCTTTAGCTTTAAGACATAAAGGGTACCCATGCTTGTAAAAACTTATGGCAGCGCTGTTTATGGAGTAGAAGCCATTACCATAACGGTAGAAGTAAATGTAGATGGCAAAGGACAGCATTATTATATTGTGGGCCTGCCGGATAACGCAGTAAAAGAAAGCCTGCAGAGGGTAGAATCTGCCATAAAAAGCAACGACTATTTTATGCCCCGCACAAAACTGGTGGTGAACATGGCCCCGGCAGATATTAAAAAATCGGGGTCTGCTTTTGATCTTCCAATAGCCATGGGCACCCTGGGTGCCACGGGGCAGATACCTGAGCCGGAGAAAATGGAACGGTACGTTATGATGGGAGAACTGAGTCTGGATGGCAGTGTACGGCCTATCAAAGGCGCCCTACCTATAGCCATACAGGCACGAAAAGAAAATTTTGATGGACTCATTGTTCCCCTTGCAAATGCCCGCGAAGCCGCTATGGTAAATAACCTGAAAGTGTATGGCGTTACCCACCTTAAAGAAGTCATTGAATTTTTCCAGGATGACAAAAGTCTTCAACCCGTTGTGGTGAATGCGCGGGAAGAATTTGCGTATGCACAAAGTAATTTCGATGTAGATTTTTGTGATGTGAAAGGTCAGGAAAATATAAAAAGGGCGCTGGAAATTGCTGCGGCCGGCGGGCACAACGCCATTCTCATTGGCCCACCCGGTGCCGGTAAAACCATGCTCGCAAAAAGACTGCCTACCATTCTGCCGCCCCTCACGCTACAGGAAGCATTAGAAACTACTAAAATACATAGTGTTGTCGGCAAACTTCCAGAGAATGCTACGCTGGTAAGCCAACGCCCCTTCCGCAGCCCGCACCATACCATATCTGATGTGGCACTTGTAGGAGGCGGCGGAAACCCCCAGCCGGGTGAAATTTCATTAGCGCATAACGGTGTTTTGTTCCTGGATGAACTACCCGAATTTAAACGCACAGTACTTGAAGTAATGCGGCAACCTATGGAAGAACGTCGGGTTACCATCAGCCGGGCAAAAGTATCGTTGGATTTTCCAGCCAGCTTTATGCTCATTGCCAGCATGAACCCCTGCCCCTGCGGGTATTTTAATCACCCGGAGCGGGAGTGTACCTGCGGGCCGGGCGTTGTGCAGCGTTACCTGGGGAAAATATCCGGGCCGCTCCTGGACAGGATAGACTTACACGTGGAAGTTACACCCGTAGCTTTTAATGAACTTTCGGGTACCCGTACCAGTGAAAAAAGCG
>JBDSWG010000224.1:0-8088 GCA_039926825.1 Ferruginibacter sp. | reverse complement strand
GGTAATTACATAGTAAAATTACTAATTAGATTTCGTACATTTACCTTAATTTAAATCATTTAAAAGACCTAAAAAACGTTTGTAAGCCTTACTGGTATTGCGTTTCATAAGATTCGTAGTTCTACGTTGAGTTTGCTTACCCCTTGTGTAATTGTACGTATATGAGGAAGTTTACATCGATATTTAAACACAAACCACTTAAAATTATTATTCATGTTCAGTAATTTATTAGACGAGACTGCGATGTTCACCATTGATTAAGTATATTTTGAATTTGGTTTACAGTTAGTTACTTTTGGAACACTAAACTGACTGTCCCATTTTAAATAGCTTAGCTAATATTACCTACAGTACGGAATTATTGCCTTTAATCTTCTGTCTGCTGTTTTATAAAAAACTGCACACAAGAGCATTGAAGGTTTTTTTTATTTATACAATTCTGCTAGCCTTCTTTGTTGGCCTAAGTATACTATTTACGAAAGTTTACCATTCTAGAGAAGGATATCTAACAACATTAAAAATTTATGTAATTGTAGAATACTGTGTATTTTCAATACTACTATATAATCTATATGTAAGCAATATTGCAAAAAAAGTAATTCTTTTTTCAATACCAATATTTGTTGTTTTTGCTACATTATTATTTTTTAAAACTACAGCAAAATCTTTCAACAACATTCCTTCAATTGCTGAATTTTTAGCATTTATACTTTTTATCATTTATTTCTTTTATGAAAAAATGAAAACTGTATTTCTTTATCCTTTATACCAATCATGTAGCTTTTGGATTTGTGTGGGCTTATTTTTATATTTCACAGGAAATTTTTTTTTCTTTCTATTATCTTCTTATAATTCCGACTCCCATTTTGAGAATCAAATGAAATTGATATATGGTCTTGTTACCATTACAAAAAATATTATCCTCAGCCTTGCCTTATTAGCTTCAGAATACATTGAAGAAGAAAACGAAGAACTTCATATACCCAAAGATTTACAATTAGATGAGTTTACTTTAAACCCTAAAAACATTTAATGCACATGTATTTCTTACAGGTATCACCCAATAATGACGTCAGCAAGCTGATGTTTGTCGGCTCCATAGGCATGATAACGCTGGCGCTTGGTATTATTGTCTTCGTGATTATGCACCAGCGTAAGGTAATCCGCTATCATATCCAGATGAAAAAAATGGAAACCGAAAAGCAACAAATTTATTTAAATGCCTCTATACGCTTCCAGGAAGAAGAACGGCAGCGCATAGCCGCAGATTTGCACGATGATGCTGGCCCCCTCCTGGCTACTGCCCGCCTGTACCTGAATGAAAACCTCATTAACCAGGAAAGGGCCCAGCAGCTGCAAAGTATATTTAGTGCCAAGCAAATAATTGATGATGCTATACTCCTGATACGTAATATCAGCCATAGCCTGATGCCGCCCACATTAAAGAACTTTGGTTTGGAAAGTGCCACGACAGATTTATTTCAAAAAATTAGTGGCAGTGGTATTCTTAATGCAAGTGCCCGGTTTCATGATTATCGTACACGCCTGAAGGTTGAGCAGGAGATGCTCGTCTTTCGTATTATCCAGGAATTGGTGAATAATATTATGAAGCATAGCAATGCCGGCTTTATTCACCTTACTCAAAATGCAAGCAATACTCACATGTATTTCCGGCTGCATCATGATGGGAAAGGGATTGTTCAATCAGAGTTTGATAAACTTAATCATAATTCTCATGGCTTAGGTCTGAAAAATATCGCCAGTCGGATGCGGGTGTTGAACGGACGTATTCTTTTTGAAATTGATAGCAGCCAGACCTATTATAAAGTCACATTGGAAGTGCCAAAAGAATCTACTACGTAATTTTTGCTTAATTTACAGAGCCGGATGTCCTATAACCCAGGTACTTCCGGTAAGCCCCAAAGTATGAGTGCCGATACTATTAAAGTAGCCATTGCCGATGATCACCAGATTTTCCGGAAAGGAGTCATTCTTTCATTGCGACCATTTACGCAAATAAAATTTATAATGGAAGCCGAGAATGGCCAGGATCTTATGGATAAAATTCCTGCTTCCCAGCCCGATATTGTACTCTGTGATCTAAAAATGCCGAAAAAAGATGGCATAGATGCCACAAAAGAAATCACAAAGAACTATCCTCATATCCGCGTTTTAATTCTAACGATGTATGAAGACGAGCGTTTTGTCGGCCACCTTATGGATTGTGGGGCTGCTGGTTACCTGCTCAAAAGTACGGATCCATCTGAAATTCGCAAGGCTATAATGGATGTAAGTGAAACAGGCTTTTACCTTAATCCTTTTGTGAACAAAGTACTGATTCGAAAAAATTACAGTAAGCAAAAAATAAACCCAAGTCTCACTTCCGAAATCGTATTGAGTGAACGGGAGAAAGAGGTGCTTACGTTAGTTTGTATGGAGTTTACCGCCAGTGAAATTGCTTCTAAAATGTCTATTTCCGCCCGTACAGTAGAGGCGATAAAAGATCGCCTGATGGAAAGGTTTGGCGTTAAAAATTCTGTAGGCCTGGTATTTTTTGCAATGAAAAACCAGTTGATGGATTAAGTTTAAGTCTAAAATAGTTGGATAACTCCCATTTTTTATATTACTTGCATTTAATTTTTAACCCCAAAAAACATTATCATGAAAAAATTAATTCTGCCCGTTTTTTTTGCTGCATTTATTTTCAGTAGTTGTGGTAAATCCGACAAGAACTGTACACTTACAAGTGCTTCACTCCAGGGTTCTTACAAAATTTCTTCTATCAAGTACAAGGGAAGTTCTACCCAGGCCGAAACAGAAGTATTAAATACGGGCCTGTTTTTACCAGCTTGTGAGGTAGATAATATTTTTTCGTTTAATAATAACGGAACTTATACATACACAGATGCAGGAGTGGTTTGTAATCCTAATTCATCTGATGCAGGTGTCTGGTCAGTTTCCGGCAATACACTTACTGTAGATGGTGATGCAACACCGGTTACTAATTTTGGTTGTTCCAGTTTCCAGATTACAGAGTACGATTCTTTTCAGAATGGAGATATTACAGTACTTACTTTTGCCCGTCAATAACTGACAGGTATAATATTTATAAAGCCGGGCCATGCCTGGCTTTTTTTATGCCCCCAAATTTTCAGGGTATTATTTAGGTGGGCAAAGGGCACAAGTCATATTGATTAACTTTGCTTTTTAAAAATAATATGAAAGTAGGATTTGTAAATATTTTCGGAAAGCCCAACGCCGGCAAGAGTACCTTGCTAAATGCTCTCATGGGAGAGAAGATGGCAATAGTATCTCACAAAGTACAAACAACACGCCACCGCATTAAAGCCATTCTGACTGAAAAAGATTACCAGATAATTTTTTCTGATACCCCGGGAATTATTGACCCTCGTTACCGCTTACACGAAAAAATGATGAACGCAGTAACTTCCAGCCTGGAAGATGCAGATGTGGCATTACTGATTACGGATGCCAGGGAAGAGCCGGAGGAAAGCAATGAAATATTTTTAAAATTAAAATTGAAGGCACCGGCAATTATTCTGCTGAATAAAACAGATGCCGTAAAAGATAAGTCCGTCCTGGAGAAGCGTCGGGCATTTTTTGAAGCCCAGCCTTATTGTAAAGCAGTACTGGAAATTTCTGCGCTATCGAAACTGGGATTAGATAAATTATTAGAAACTATTTTAGAATTATTACCTGAGGGAGAACCTTTTTATGACCCTGAAGATACCAGTGATTTGCCGGTCAAATTTTTTGTGAGTGAAATTATACGGGAAAAAATTTACCAGTTATTTCATGAAGAGCTTCCATACCATGCAGCTGTATTAGTAAGAGAATATAAAGAGAAGACCACCCTGGTAAAAATATCTGCAGATATTATCGTTCAACGGGAAACGCAAAAAGTAATCATCATTGGTGAAGGTGGGAAAATGATAAAAGAAGTGGGCACGCTTGCCAGGAAAGATATTGAAGCTTTTATAGACCGGAAAGTTTTTCTTGAATTATTTGTAAAAGTTCGTCCAAAGTGGCGGGATAATGAAACCTTCCTGAGAGAATATGGGTATTGATTTGAAACATCACATTCAGTTTCTGTTATCATTATGTATTTCTATGTAAAAATATAGACTGGGAATTTTCGTTAGATATTCAATATAAATTTCCTCAAAATATTTAATGCGTGTATGCTGGTAAGCTGAATATTCCTGGTACGGTCAAAGCGAAAATGCATTTTTTCGGTAATGATTTTTTCTTTTGTGCCGGCGGCTATCCAAACTGTACCAACAGGTTTACCTGGTTCGCCACCCGTAGGCCCCATAATACCGGAAACAGCGAGTGCAAATGTGGAGGGTATACTATTTAAAATTCCTTTTACCATTTGCCGGACGACGGCTTCGCTTACAGCCCCGTTCTGTTCCAGCATATCTTCAGTTACACCCAGCAGCTGCATTTTTGTTTCATTGCTATAGCACACTACAGAGCCATTAAATACTGCCGAAGCGCCGGGTATAGCCGTAAGCTGGGCCGCAATGGTCCCGCCACTACAACTTTCAGCCGTACATAATGTGGCTTGTTTCGTTTTTAGGATATTAACAACAGCTTCTGCCATTGTTTCATCTCTGTCTGTTACCAAATAATCCTTTACCTCTACGCATAGTTTGTTAAACAAGGCAGATGCCTGTGCTGCCTGGGCAGGCTCTGTAACGGTTGCGCTAAGACGCAACCTCACTAAATTAAAATTGGGTAAATAGGCCAGTTTAATAAAAGCCGGCAAGGCTGCTTCAAAATCCTTTATTTTTTCGGCCAGCATACTTTCACCAATACCGGCCGTAAGCAGGGTATGATGGATGATAGGGAGATAGCTATATTTTTTTTCTAAAAAAGGTAAAACTTCATTTTCCATTATGCCCTGCATTTCATGCGGCACACCAGGCATACTGATAAAGATTGACTGGCCTTTCAAAAACATCATGCCAGGTGCAGAACCTAAATTATTAGCCATTACCGTACAGCAATCTGGCACTTCTGCCTGGCGCCGGTTTACCTCTGTAAGAGGGCGTTTAAAGATTTTTTCAAATAATTCTGTTATGTGTTCAAGAGTGGGTTCATGTACCTGTAGTTGCCCCTGGAAATAGCTACAGAGCGCAGGTTTGGTAATGTCATCAGCCGTTGGACCCAGGCCACCGGTAATTAATATAATATCTGCACGTTTACTTTCCTCATCCAATGCGTTATGAATATCTTCAGCATTATCGCCAACGGCTACACGCCTTATTACAGGAATTCCAATGCGACCTAATTGCTGGCCGATCCAGGCACTGTTGCTGTCTATAACTTGCCCGATGAGCAGTTCATCTCCAATGGTTATTATAGAAGCCCCGGCCTTATGTGAAATCATGAAGGTAAAATTTTGAATGCTGAATTTGTGCGTTGGTCATTCAACATTTAAAATTAAACATTTAAATAATCGTCTTATTGTACGTTGAAATTAAACTGAACCATTACCCTCGAAGATTCAGCGCTTTTGTCAAAGCTGATATTACGGAGGTATTGGCGGATGGCTTCTGCATAGTCATTACTTCGGCTGGTAGATCCTTTATCAAAGCTAACAAAAGTACCGGTACCACCCGGGCTCACATTTACAATTGCATTTATTGTAGCCTTGGGCAAATCGCCCACAAAGGAATAATATTTAATAATCCTGCGGTTACCAAAAACTTTTGGGCCACCAATTTTTCCACCTGGCGTCTTACCATAAGAATCCGGGTGACCATTTGGATCGCCATCGTCTCCCTTGCCGTTTCGGTCATTGCCCTGCATCGTATAACCATTATCCCTTTCGGAGTTATTGCCGCTGCCATTGCCGGGACCGTTATAAGTAATTTTAGGCTTCTGTGGTTTAGGAGAAGGGGCTGTTACAGGTGCACTTACATTAGTATTGGTTTTAGGAGATTTTTTTACCACTTTATCTATTGCGGCAGCTTGCTCCTCAGCATTTTCATCCGGTTCAATCTTCTGCTCTTCCGGTGAAGGGGCAGACATTTTTCTGGGTGCAATGCTCGCATCCTGCGTCGGTGATTTCTGCCCTTTGATAAGCGGCTGTTCATCTCCAAAACCTGTTTCATTATTGCCCAGGTTTATTTCCATGAGATCCATGATAACGGGTTCTGAAACGGGTTTTACCGTCCAGCTGATAAGAATAAATAATAAAAGGATAGCCACGCAAATAACAGCAGTATAAATAAGAGCTTTCTTGCGCCGCTCCTGTTCTGTTGTATATCCTGTTACTAATGAAATCATTTTACCTGTGACGTTTTATTTAGCTAAAATTAATGCATATTTATTTTATGAGACAAGTTGGGAGGGGATTCTATAAAACCTTAACATGTTTTAACAGCAAATGGTTAATGGGTCAATGGTCATCCCGATAGCTATCGGGAGTCAATGGTCAAATTTTTGAATATTCAAGTTAGTAAAATTAGTGTGACAATAACCAATGACTGATGACCAATGCCTAATGTCTTTTGCCTATTTTCTTTCTCCAAAAAGCATACTCCCGATACGTACCATGGTACTGCCTTCTGCAACCGCTATTTTATAATCTCCACTCATTCCCATACTCAAGGTTTTAAATGCAGGATATTTTCGTTGCATTTCTTTATACAATTTATCCAGGCTTCTAAATTCTTTTTGCACTTGTTCCTTATCGTTAGTAAATGAGGCCATGCCCATAAGACCGCAAATGGTAAGGTTGGGATAACTTGAGATATTGACAGCAGTAACTTCTTCCATTGAAAAACCAAACTTGGTTTCTTCTTCTGCAATATGTACCTGTAATAGGCAGTTTATGTTTTTATTCAGTTTAGCTGCCTGTTTATTTAATTCTGATAATAGCTTTTCACTGTCCACACCATGAACAAGGTATACAACAGGCGCAATTTGTTTTACTTTATTAGTCTGCAGGTGACCAATAAAATGCCACCGGGTATCTGCTGGCATCGCAGAAGCTTTTTCTAAAAGTTCCTGTACATAATTTTCTCCAAAATCTTTTTGCCCTTCCTCGTAAGCTTCCAGCAAGTCTTCAAGAGGTTTGGTTTTGCTCACTGCAACGAGGTCTACCTGCTTTTCTGCAAGTTCAAGCTTTAGTTCATTGTAACGTGTTGTTATAAATGCCATCGTTTTGTGAAAATAGGATTAAAATATAGATTGTTCTTGCGCACTTGGCAGTATAATGTGGAAATTTGTACAAACGAAAATTTAATATGAAGAAAATAATATTTCCACTGCTCGCCCTGGCCGGTATTATTTTACTGGCATCCTGTTCAACGCCATTCTTTACATCAGCAAATGATATGAGAGGCATTACAGGAAATATAGAATTGAAAGATGGCAGCACAGTCAGTGGACAAATAACGAGTAGCCTTAGCCGCTCCTATACTTCCAATCCATATATCGATATAAATGAAACAGGAGGTAAGAAGCGCCGCATATTTATTAATGATATCAAGGGTATGAACGTTCGTAATAATTATTATGAACCCAAATCAATTGACCAGGGCTGGGGTAGCCCCGACCAGGTGCTGCTGGTTAAAAGACTAACTAAAGACGATTCCCGTATACAGCTATATGAACTGTATGAGCAATCTACACGATATAACAACAATCCCCGCTACGGAAGTTCTTCACAAGTGGAGGATAATTACAGCTATTATATTTCCCTGCCAGGCCAGGATCCTTACCAGGCATGGAATGTAGAAGGAAAGCACCTCACTCCTAATTTTGAAGATAAAATGAGTGAGTTTGTAAAAGATTGCCCTGCTTTAGCCGATAAGATAAAGCGAAAAGAAAAAGGTTATTTCTATGCAAAAATTTCCCTCATCTCTGAAAAGCGTCTGGAAACTTTAATGAATATCATCCAGGAGTACAATGATTGTAAAAAATAGTTAGTTAATCCTCAAAATCTCTCAATGACAATAATGTGTAGGGTTTATCCACAAAAGTGCATATCATTTATTGCAAGTTATTTGTAAAATAGCCCAAAAGCTTGCAAATTTAAGTATGCTAAAACCC
>JBDSWG010000223.1:0-8246 GCA_039926825.1 Ferruginibacter sp. | reverse complement strand
CCACCGGCGCCATAAACCTGTACATCTACAAATCCCGGAACGCAAAAATCTCCATTAAAGTCTACTTGGGTTTCATTGATTATTTCTGCAGGTTCATCCACAAATTTCCCTTCATGTACAAATAAACTCCGGTCTGTTTTATAACCTTCCGGAGCTGGTAATTGGGCATTTATAATATTGGTCATATAAGGTAATTGTGGTTTTTATTCATCATAAAATATTTTCGCCTGCAATAGTTGCGTAATGGATCTTCCTGGAATTCAAAAATACGCTTTTGAAAATTTTTTTGTATTTACCTTTGTGCCTATGACCGCAGAATTACTTAAGGCTCTGAGAGACCGCACAACGGTTTTGAGGAGGTTTCTTTGACGTCGCTAACAGAGAAATTATAATAGAACAACACAAACAGCTTTCGCTGGCACCCGGCTTTTGGGATGATAATACCCGTGCTAGCGGCATTCTCAAAGAAACTAAAGTAAATGAATACTGGGTAGACATGTTTTACCAGGTAGAAGGTGCTATAGAAGATTTTGCCGTACTCTTCGAATTTTGGAAAGAGGGTGAAGCATCTGAAGAAGAGGCCAAAGAAGCTTATGATAAAGCCATAAATAGGGTGGAGGAAGCGGAATTTAAAAGCACCCTTAATGATCCGGAAGACGGCTTGCCGGCCGTGATGGAAATTAATAGTGGTGCCGGTGGCACAGAAAGCCAGGACTGGGCAGAAATACTGGCCCGCATGTACCGCATGTATGGCGAGAAACAAGGTTGGAGCGTAACCGAACTGGACTGGCAATGGGGGGATGGCGCCGGCATAAAAACCTGTACCTATCAATTTGACGGGCCTTTTGCTTTTGGATTTTTAAAAGCTGAATCCGGTGTTCACCGTCTGGTCCGCATTTCCCCTTTTGACAGCAATGCCCGCAGGCATACATCTTTTGCTAGCGTACACGTGTACCCGTTAGTAGATGACACTATTCACATAGACATAAACCCGGCGGATGTAAAAATGGAAACTTCACGTAGTGGTGGTGCCGGTGGACAAAATGTAAATAAAGTGGAGACTAAAGTGCAGCTCACCCACTTACCTTCGGGCATCGTGGTGGTATGCCAGCAGGATCGCAGCCAGTTAGGCAACCGGGAGCTGGCTATGCAGATGCTGCGTAGTCGGCTGTATGAAATAGAATTACAGAAACGTAATGAACTGCGGGATGAAAATAACAGCAAAAAGAAAAAGATAGAGTGGGGCAGCCAGATCAGGAGTTATGTCTTTCATCCTTATAAAATGATAAAAGATCACCGTACAGATTTCGAGGTAGGAAATGTGGGCCCGGTGATGGATGGGGAGTTAGATGGATTTATAAAGGCGTATTTGATGAGTGAAAAGGAAGGGTAATTTGGTGATTTGATGATTTGGTGATTTGGTGATGTGTTTTGAGAAAGCAAATTAATTAAATTTATATCCTGAAGTTTTATATCTCCATGCAAAGCAATAAAGAGAAAAATTTGATAGTTGAACTGACATTCAATTTTGCGTTGAAGATTATCAAATATGTAGAGATTTTAGAATTGAATAAAAAATTTGTAATTGCCAGGCAATTATTAAAATCAGGAACAAGCATTGGCGCTAATGTAAGAGAAGCTCAAAATGCTGAAAGTAAAATTGATTTTATCCATAAGATGAAAATAGCAGCAAAAGAAGCAGATGAAGCAGAATATTGGCTATTACTTTGCAAACAATCCAATAATTATGAAGACTGCGATTTATTATTGCATGAGTGTGCATCTATAGTACGTGTGCTGTCAAAAATAATTGCATCAACAAAATCAGGATTAAAACCATGATTTTAAGATTATTTTCAAATCATCAAATCATCAAATTTTCAAATTAACTTTTTCAAATTTTCAAATTGATTTTATATGTACGGAGACTTTTATTACCCCTTACCGGCAAACGAACCTGTTCTGAATTATGCCCCCGGCAGTAAAGAAAAACTGGCGCTGAAAGCAGCCCTGGCAGAATTAAAAAATGCCCGTGTAGATGTTCCTATGTTTATAGGCAATGAAGAAGTGCGAACGGGTAAGACAATGGATCTGCGCCCCCCACATGAGCATAGCCACCTGCTGGGAACGTTCCACACCGGCGATGCGGGTCATGTAAAAAAAGCTATTAATGCAGCCATGAAAGCCAAGGATAAATGGGCGGCTTTGAGCTGGGAAAACCGGGCTAATATTTTCCTGAAAGCGGCAGATTTACTTGCGCACAAATATCGGCCTTACATTAATGCTACTACCATGCTCGGGCAAAGCAAAAATGCTTACCAGGCGGTGATAGATGCGGCATGCGAACTTATAGATTTCCTGCGTTTCAATGTGCATTACCTGAGTGAGATTTACCGCCAGCAGCCTATCAGCGGCCCCGGTATATATAACCGTGTGGAGTATCGTCCGCTGGAAGGATTTGTTTTTGCGCTTACACCTTTTAACTTTACCGCCATCGGTGGCAACCTGCCTACCAGCGCCGCTATGTGTGGAAATGTTGTTGTATGGAAATGTGCCAACACCCAGGTGTATAGTGCTCAAATGTTCATGCGTATTTTGCTGGAAGCCGGGCTTCCGGCTGGTGTTATAAATTTAGTTTATGTAGACGGCCCAACCATTGGTGACGTCGTCTTCAATCACCCGGATTTTGCCGGCCTGCATTTTACCGGCAGCACAGGGGTGTTCAATGGCATGTGGGAAACTATCGGGAAAAATACCGGTATGTATAAGTCTTACCCGCGTATTGTGGGGGAGACCGGCGGTAAAGATTTTATTATGGCGCATAAATCTGCTGATGTAGATTTACTCGTAACAGCGCTGGCACGGGGTGCATTCGAATACCAGGGACAAAAATGTTCTGCTGCTTCACGGGCCTACATTCCTTCTAACCTGGCCGCAGAAGTAAAGAAGAAATTAATAGCATCTTTAAAAACCATGAAGATTGGCACGGTAGAAGATTTTACAAATTTTATTAATGCCGTTATTGATGAAAAAAGTTTTGATAAACTGGAGCGCTACATTAAAAATTCACGAAAAAAAGGTAGTAATTCTAAAATTTGGGTGGGCGGTAAATGTGATAAAACGGAAGGATATTTTATAGAACCTACAGTTATTGAAACCAGCGATCCCCAGTCTGTTACCATGTGCGAAGAACTTTTTGGCCCCGTGCTAACGGTCTATGTCTATGACGAAAATAAGTTCGAGGAAACCATGAGAATCCTGGACAGTACTTCCAATTATGCACTTACGGGTGCCATTATTGCCCGCGATCGCTACGCTATAGAAACTGCGGTTAACCGTCTCCGTAATAGCGCCGGAAATTTTTATATTAACGATAAGCCTACCGGTGCGGTTGTAGGCCAGCAACCTTTTGGCGGAGCCCGCGCTAGTGGTACAAATGATAAAGCCGGTAGCCAGCTGAATTTATATCGCTGGTTGAGTGCCCGTACTATAAAAGAAACATTTAATGCCCCAACAGATTATATGTATCCATTCTTAGAAGAAGCATAAGATGGCAAACCAAACCCAACAAACCAGCCACCATTCCGGCGTTTTGCTCAACGAATACCAACTTCGCCTGACGATCCGGCGGCTGGCCCTGCAACTAACAGAAGAAGATACAGAGGATTTGCATAATGATGTAGTTTATATCGGACTTCAGCCACGTGGAATTTTTATTAGTGATGCTATTGTAAAAGCAATAGAACAGGAGGGTAAAAGGAAAGTATCTTATGGCAAACTGGATATTACTTTTTACCGTGATGATGTTTACCGGGAAATTCATAAGGCAAACCAGACGGAAATTTCCTTTAGCGTAGAGAATAAAATTGTCGTGCTTATAGATGATGTGCTACATACCGGCCGTACGGTAAGGGCTGCCCTGGATGCATTACAGGCATTTGGCCGGCCCAGGGTAGTAAAACTTTGCGTGCTGGTAAACCGAAGTTTCGGTCGGGAAGTTCCCGTACAGCCAGATTATTCAGGCATCACCATAGATACCTTGCCCAACCAGAAAGTAAAAGTGCAACCAGATAAAAACCAGGTGATTTTATACACATAAATTTTTTTGCCATAGCTTTGTTTTTTAATGCAACTATCTACTCCACATTTATTAGGCATTAAAGACCTTTCCACAACCGATATTTCCCTTATTCTTTCTACGGCTACCCAGTTCCGGGAAGTGCTGCAACGTACCGTGAAAAAAGTGCCGTCGCTCCGGGATATAACTATCGTCAATCTTTTTTATGAAAATTCTACCCGTACCCGTATATCATTTGAGCTGGCAGAGAAAAGATTAAGTGCGGATACTATAAATTTTTCGGCTTCGGGGTCTTCTGTTTCCAAAGGTGAAACCTTGCTGGATACAGTAAATAACATTCTCAGCATGAAGGTAGACATGGTTGTGATACGGCACAGCGCCAGTGGTGCCCCGCACTTCCTGGCCCGTCACCTGCCATACACGGCCATCATTAATGCCGGAGATGGTACCAATGAACACCCCACCCAGGCTTTACTGGATGCTTATTCTATTATTCAGAAAACAGGTAGCCTGGAAGGAAAGAAAGTTGCTCTTATCGGGGATATAATGCATTCCCGTGTTGCCCTGAGTAATATTTATCTCCTGAAAAAAATGGGTGCGGAAGTTATGGTTTCCGGCCCGCCAACGCTAATACCCAAACATATAAAAGAAGCCTTAGGTGTAGCAGTGGAATATAATGTGCAGAAGGCGCTGGAGTGGTGCGATGTAGCCAATGTGCTTCGTATACAACTGGAGCGCCAGGACCAGGTATTATTTTCTTCCCTGCGGGAATATAACCTCACGTACGGGGTTACACGCCGCCGCCTGCAAAAGCTGGGTAAAGAAATTGTTATTATGCACCCCGGCCCCATAAACCGCGGTGTAGAAATAGATTCGGATATTGCTGACAGCGGTCATTCTATTATTTTACAACAGGTAGAAAATGGCGTGGCTGTTCGTATGGCTGCTCTGTACCTTCTGAGGCCGGCCCTGGCAGATAATTCATCAAATTCAGAAAATTAAAATAAGCTATGCAAAAAATCTGTTTATTCCCCGGTACATTTGACCCTGTTACATTGGGGCATACGGATATTATTGACCGGGCACTTCCATTGTTTGACAAACTCATTATTGGCATTGGCCGTAATATGAATAAAGAGCCTATGTTTTCTGAAGAGCAACGCCTGGACTGGCTCAATGAAATTTACCGGGATAACCCTAAAGTAGAAGCCATCGTGTATGAAGGCTTAACCATTGAATGTTGTAAACAGGTGGGGGCCCGGTTTATCTTACGCGGTATCCGGTACGTGAATGATTTCGAATATGAGAAAGCCATTGCTGATATGAACCGTAACCTGTCTGCTGACGTGGAAACTGTTTTTCTTACCTGCCTGCCAAAATATACCTCTGTAGCGTCTACCCTTGTACGTGATGTACTAAAAAATGGGGGCGATGCTTCTGCATTTTTACCGGATGTGGTAAATAATTACATCACCAATCCTCGTGTATTGTGAATTGTATCTGGTTCAATAAAGATGTTTCACTGGAAACACTGGAGCAATCTCTTACCGGCACCATGGCAGAGAACCTGGATATGGAATGGGAAGAAATCGGTGATAATTATCTGCGTATGAAAATGCCGGTGACGGATAAAAGCCGGCAGCCTTATGGGATTCTTCATGGTGGGGCCAGTTGTGCCCTGGCAGAAACAATAGGTAGTATTGGTTCTCACCTCGTTATAGATAATACCAGGTTCCGTTGCGTCGGGCTTGAGATAAATGCAAATCATGTAAGCGCTGTAAACGAAGGAATAATATATGCCATAGCCAAACCTCTTCACCTGGGGCGCAGCACACATATCTGGGATATAAGGATTACTTCCGGGCCCGGTAAACTTGTATGTGTTAGCCGCCTTACAGTTGCCATCCTGGAAAAACAGGGTTAAGGTTTTTCGAAAAAACGACCCAGTATATCCTTAATATTTGGATGCGTATTGGCCATCGGAATTTTAATGTCTTTAGTAGGAAACCATTTTACTTCGGTAATATCTTCTTCTGCTTGTGGCTTACCTTCATTTTTCCCTTTGCAGGTAAAATAAAACCAATGACTGATTTTAATGAAATGTTTTCCATACTCATCGTAGGCATGATAAGTTGTACCGATAAGCTCTTTATATTTCAGGTTTGTAATACCGGTCTCTTCTTCTATTTCCCGTTCTGCACAAAGTTCCAAAGATTCATTTTTCTCCAGCTTTCCTTTAGGTAAATCCCAGTAGCCACGACGGAAAATAAATAGAATGTCTTTGGCTTCATTCTGAACGATGCCTCCAGAAGCTTCTATGCAGGTGAAGTGTTTCAGAAAGGATTTTTTCAACTTTTCTAAATCTTTATACCACATGATTCCGGCATGAATACTTTCTTTTTTCATTTCATGTAACAATGAATTAATGGCCCGGCTGGAAAATTCATCCACAAAAACCACATCGGGGTGGTGTATGAGTTCGTGTAGGTTTTCGTCCAGTTCATCACACAGGTAGACCGGTTTTTCATCAAAATAAATGACCATTTGCATAGCCTAAAAATAGAAACTAAATATCACCCGTTGCAAATAATTTAAGAGAGATTATATTTGCCCGGACCATGACAGAAACGAATGAGCAATCCGTTGCTTCCGCCTTATTACGGGCAGGTGCAGTAAATTTCAGGCCGGAAACGCCCTATACGTGGGCCAGCGGCTGGAAGAGCCCGATTTATTGTGATAACCGCAGGTTATTATCTTTTCCATTTATCCGCGATTTTATAAAGAGCGAATTATGTAACCTCGTTTTTTCCCGATTTGAAAATGCTGAATGTATTGCAGGCGTAGCTACGGCAGGCATTGCCTGGGGAGCTATGGTTGCAGACCAGCTGAAGCTACCCTATATATATGTACGGCCCCAGCCAAAATCTCATGGTATGGGCAACCAGATAGAAGGAGCCTGGGAGAAGGGAAGCCGGGTTGTGGTAATGGAAGACCTTGTTTCTACGGGAATGAGTAGCCTTAAAGTATGTAAGGTGTTAGAAGAAGCCGGGCTAAAAGTAGAAGGTATGACTGCTATCTTCACTTATGGGTTCAAAGTAGCTGAAGAGGCATTTGAAAAAGAGGGAATCCAGCTTTATTCCTTAAGTAATTATGATGTATTGGTGGCTGAAGCCATCAAAAACGGGGAAGTAGATGCTACAGCATCAAATACCTTGTTAAAGTGGCTGGAGCAACCTGAGAGTTGGGGTAAATAGTAATAATTTCGTGCAAAACTCATCTATGAAATATTTTCAGCTAAGCCTTATTTGTTTATTTGCATTTGCTTTCTCTGCTACGGCACAACAAAAAGCTGTGGGGAAAGCTGTTATCAGCACTCCTACTGTACAGTGTGAAATGTGTAAGAATAAAATTGAAAAATATGTATTGCGCCAGTATGGAGTAAGCAGTGTAAATGTTGATTATAAGAAGAAAACGACTACTGTTACCTGGTTAACTGACAGAACAAATATTGAAAACGTGAAAGCTGCTATTGCTACTGCAGGTTATGATGCGGATAATGTGGCTGCTGAAGAGGCTTCTTATAATAAGCTTCCTCCTTGCTGTAAGAAGCCTGAGACTGAAGAAAAATCAAATTAATAAATAATAAAGTCGTTTAAGCTCCGCATGGCGGGGCTTTTTTTATGCTCGTAATCATGCGATACAGGCAATCTTCCATGTATATTCCGGATAACCTCAAGGAGCATAATCTTTATTTGAAGAATGAAAATTTTTGAATGGTTGAATAATCTACGTTGAAAGTTTTATATACGCCTGCTTTACCCACTTTTACCTTACCCAACAAGCGCACATTTACTTCTTTATTAAAGGCTGCAGCCAGCCCATTCCTGAATAAATTTTTCATATCGAGGTCTATAGAGAGCGGTATTGTAAAATTATCCCGACCCGGAATATTCAATTGAATGTCCTGGATGGAGTGCCCGAGGAGGGTCGAATCTACAAAAATGTCTAAATCAGTGCGGCTCAATTGGAGTCCAAAGTTGTTCGGATTGTAATAAATGAGGTCAACTTTCAATTTAGCGCCCGCAAATCCCAACTGCTGAACAGAAAGATTCTGAAAATCTTTGAATACTAAATCCTTTGGTTCCTGACAGGATGTCAATAAAATTAA
>JBDSWG010000222.1:0-2562 GCA_039926825.1 Ferruginibacter sp. | reverse complement strand
CATATTCAAATTCCAGGCCTTTGCTGCCATGTACAGTGAGGAGGTTTACGGCATGTTCCGTACCCGTAACCTGCACTATTTCCAGCGGAAGTTTTTCCTTTTCCATCAGGTCTGCAATGCGCATGAGCCCACCCACATCCAGCCGGGGATCCTGGCTGCTTTCTTCTTTAATAAAATCAAAGATGGCCGTTAATACTTTCATCAATTCAATCTTATCCGGGCTCTGCATGATATAAGCCAGCACTCCGGCATCGCGGATGATGATTTCAAAAAGTTGCGAAAGTGTATGGTTGTGAACGGCTTTGATGAGTTTTTCTATTACCTGGCTAAAGTGGCGCAGGGGTTCTCCGGGAACTGTTTCAAACAGGGTGGGGGCCGGGGTGTTCGCTTTCTCCTGCAGCAGGTTGCGCAGCGATGTGCGTTTCTGGTTAGCCTCTACCGTTAGTTTGGCTACGTCTATTGCCTTGATGTTATAAAAATCGAAATGGAGAATATTGAATAACATTTCTTCACCTCCATAAGGAATATCATTTTCTGCAGCGAGGTAGCGCAGCAGCATAAAAATATTTTTTGCAAAAGGATGTTCCAGCACATTGATGCTGCGTTTGCTGTAATAGGGTATGTTTTTTATTTTAAGAAAGCGTGCCCACTCCGTACCATATTTATGTTCTTTATAAATGATGGCGATGCTGCCTGCAGATACACCACTTACTAACAGTTCCCTTATGCGGCAGGTGATGTCCATCATTTCTTCCCGCTGCACCTGGTACTCCAGCAATACCGGTTTGTGTGTATGAATATTTATTTCGGTATTGGAAGCCGTAAGATTTTTGGAGAGGCCGGGAATTTTTTTTACCAGCCGCTCTTCATTGCGGTCTATAAGAATTTTACTGATGTCCAGGATGGGTTGCGTGCTGCGATAATTATCTGTGAGTACCACTTTTACAAGGTCGGCGGTGTAGGCGTCTGCAAATTCATGCATATTGGCCACGTTAGCTCCCTGGAAGCGGTAAATACTTTGATCATCATCGCCTACTACGAAAATATTAGGCTTATCCCAATAATTGATAAGTAATTGCACGAGGCGGTTTTGTGTGCCACTTGTATCCTGGTATTCATCTACAAGAATGTACTGGTATTTTTCCTGGTAGTTGGACAATACGTTTTTGTTTTCTTCAAAAACTTTTATGACCCAGTTAATCATATCATTAAAATCGTACCAGTCATTTTCCCGCATCATATTTTGAAAAACAGAAAACTGGTCCACGGCGGCAGAAAGTTTTTGCATCTTCTCAGCTTCTTCGGCAATTTTATCCAGGCGCAGGTCTCCTTTTTTATATTCGCCTACGGCCCTTTTTGCGGTGAACATATCCCGCTCCGGCAGGGAAGCCAGGTAGGCTTGTATACGGTCATGGATAAACGCCGGCGTCCAGCCTTCTTTTTTCATGGTATCAAAGAGACTGCGCAGGTTACGGATTTCGTAGTAAACATCTCCCCGGTAGCGTTTCAGGGGGTTTGTTTTTTCAAAACTATCTACAAGGCGGCGAAAGAGGTCAATGCTTTGCAGATCAGAAACCGGGCTCATTACATTTTTATCGAAGAGCGAAAGGTTCTCCTGGATAATTTCATTACAGAAAGAATGAAACGTATGAATATTTACTTTATAGGCATCCGGGCCAATGAAGCGAATGAGACGGCGGCGCATGGCAAGCGTGCCGGCATCTGTATAAGTAAGGCAAAGAATATTTTCCGGGCCGGCATCTGTCTCTAATAATATTTTTCCAATGCGGGCGGCCAGTATCTGCGTTTTACCGGTACCGGGCCCGGCGATAACCATCACCGGGCCTTCGATTGTATCTACGGCGAGGCGCTGGTTTTCATTCAGGCGGTCATATTCGCGGGCAAATTGTTCGGATAATTTTTGTTGGTAGGTAGGCATATATTATCTGCAAAAATGATAAATGGTTAAAATCTGCCCGAAGGCGCCGGGCATCTAACTTACAAAACAAAACTGGTTTTAAGTTGTTATGTATCAAATAAGATTATGAGCAAAACATACCGGTTCATGCGGCAGCAGGTGTTGCCCGCTACCCTGCCGGAAGTATGGGAATTTTTCAGTAGCCCGGCAAACCTTGCCAAAATAACCCCTGCTCACCTGGGCTTTAAAATTTTGTCAGCACCGCATGGAGACGACATGTATGCCGGGCAATTGATTGAATACACTGTAAAACCCATCATGAATATTCCCCTGTATTGGATGACGGAAATCACCCAGGTTAAACAGCATGAATTTTTTATAGATGAGCAGCGTTTTGGCCCGTACAGTTTCTGGCACCACCAGCATCATTTTAAAGAAACAGCCAACGGTACAGAAATGCGGGACATGGTGCATTACCGCGTGCCCGGCTGGATCCTGGGCGACCTGGCAAATGAACTCCTCGTAAAAGATCAGCTAAAAAAGATTTTCGATTACCGGTATAAGGCAGCGGAGGAAAGGTTTAAAGGTTAAAGTCATTACTTCTACTAAGTACTCCATACTCAGTACTAAGACTTCAGCACGCC
>JBDSWG010000221.1:0-13782 GCA_039926825.1 Ferruginibacter sp. | reverse complement strand
CTCTTCTTCGTCTTCTTCATCCACTTCATCTTCTCTTTCTTTTATTTCCAGGTCGTGGTTAAAGACCGGGTTCTGATCCGGTATTTCTCTCATGGCGCCATTCTGCTTCATACCATTACCGGCCGCTACCACAACTTCCATTTCGTCGCCTGGTTGTTTATATTCTTCCGGCAATATAGATTGCGGGTATGTGGAAATGTAAGGGTCTTCTTTTTTTGCGGAGAAATTGAATGAGGGATTAAACCGCCAGATGATATATGCTAGGAAGCTGACGCCAATAATGGCTATGGTGCCGATGGTGCCAATTGTTTTATATAAATAATCTTTACTGAAATCTCCAAATGCCCCACCCCAGGGGAAAGACTGGCCGCCCATGATAACGGCAGCGGTTATGCTAAGCAAGGGCAGGCCCACAACGAGGTATTTTAAATTCCGGAAAACAGAAAATACTTTACGACCGAAAAATAAATTTACCCCGATGACAAAAAACAAACTGCATAAAAGAAAAGATGCAATGCCAAAACCTTTATAAATAAAAAGATGAGAAATGTACGCTCCAAAAGTACCCATCAGGTTGGCCACTTTGGTGTCCGTTCCTATCAACAGTTTCTGCCCTTCCCGGAAAACCTTGTCCTGGTCTTCTTCCCAGGTAAAACAATACGAAGTAAAAGCGATGAAAAATAATATAGATAAGAGAATGGCCACGCTACCCGCAATTTTGTGCGTACGTTCATCTTTCAAGAGCACTTTCACTTCCACTTTTTCTTCTTTCTCCGGTGGAAGGTTAGCTTCAGATTTCTTAGTTTTTTTTACGGGCTTGCTTTTAGCGGCTGACATTGCTGCAAATATAAATAAATAGCATTGCTATTAAATTTACAATGACCAGCATTTTTTTTATCCTTTAGGCCGGCTTTATTAATGGCTTACGAAAAAAACTAATGCAAAGCAATATCCACCCGACGATAAAAAACAAACCCCCAACAGGTGTGATCGGGCCGAGCCACTGAAAGCCCGGCTGTACAATGGCCTGCACAAAGGCAAGCCCATAGAGAGAACCAGAGAAAAACAGTATCCCCGCCATAAAAAAATATCCGGCAAACTTTACGGTCTTATAAGGGAAATATGCATACACAATACCCGTGATGAAAAGTGCAAAAACATGGTAAAACTGGTAACGTACCGCTGTTTCAAATGTTGCTATGGCCCGTTCGCTTACAGAACCTTTCAGGCTATGAGCAGCAAAAGCGCCCAAAGCAACAGACAGCGCTGCAAGTATAGAAGCTAGTTTTAAAAATCCTTTGTGCATGTATTATTTTTTAATTTCCAATAAAAAATTCAGGCTGGTAATAGTACAACTTTCCGCATCCAGGGAAGCATTTGCCTGGCTATAAAATTTTTCTCTTTTTTTTAATAAGGTTTCCAGGAATAATTCTTTTTCTGCAGAAGAAAGACTTTGTAGTAATGGTCGGGAAACACTTTGCCTTCCCAGTCGTTGCATTATAATTCCGGGAGATATTTTTAGCCAGATTGATTTCCCATGTTTGTTTATCCATTCCATATTATCAAAAAAACAGGGTGTGCCACCGCCCAGGGCAATGATAGTGTTTTGAATCTCCGAAGTTTTATGTAATACCTTACGCTCTTTTTCGCGGAAATAAGCTTCGCCCTTATCATCAAAAATCAGCGAAACAGTTTGCCCTTCTAAAGATTCAATCTCTTCATCCAGGTCCCTAAAACTAAGATTGTAGTGTTGAGCCCAGGCCTTACCCCAGTGAGTTTTCCCGGCTCCCATCATCCCCAGCAGGTAAATGCGCATAATCAAAAATACAGCAAGGAAATATAGTGCAGGAATTTAATGAGATTTCTTTTTATAGTCGCCGCGTTTCCAGGCCTTAATAAATTCATTCCACGCAAATGGATTAAAAATGTTTTGGGGTGCTACCTGGCCGGAATAATATAATTTATTTGCCGCCTGACGGAAATATTGGTTGGAAGCCTCGCGGCCATCTGCCGGTAAAGAAGCGGCAAGGGCACGCCTGGCGGCGGCACTGGTGTTATTACGGGCAATCGAAATATCATCATCCGGTACTTGGGTATTTATAAAATCCCGCTCAAATTGCTGCCGTGTGGGCCGGGGCTTAATAATAGTAGCGGGTAGAAAAATCGTATCTGTCACCATCAGTTGAATCATGCTGTGTTGGTTGCCTTCCAGATTGGAGGGTATATGCACAGTGATAGGCTTATAACCTATGCTGGTAAATTCTACATTGTCTCCTTTCAACACCACAATACTAAAGACGCCACGTTCATTAGTGATGGTACCGCGGTTCTGCCCTTTTACCACTACGGATGCCGAGGGAATACCCTGCAGGCTGTCTGCCGTCATCACTACACCATATAATTGCACTACGGAATCTTTGAAAGATTCAAATTGTGCGAACGAAGAAGCTGGTGTTAAAAAAGAAACAATGATGATGAGACCTATAATTTTTTTCATGCGTAGCCCTGGAATTATGCCCGGTAATTAAAGGTATGCCGTAGAATTGTTCCGATAGCTATCGGAAGACACAACGATGCCGGGTAAAGCGTTAATGCTGGTTAATTATAATTTACTTTCTTAAATGATAAACAAAATAAAGGTTTGATGGGCTAATTTTGCGGCTCACCCTGTTTATTTAACAAATAATTGAACGATGACAAGTGAAGATATTCTGAAAGCGCTGAGCAATGTGCAGGAGCCAGACTTGGGGAAAGACCTGGTAACCCTGAATATGGTGAAAGATGTGGCCGTTAATGGCAATGAGGTTTCTTTTACCGTCATACTTACTACGCCAGCCTGCCCGCTGAAAGAGCAGATAAAGAATGCCTGTATTAATGCGGTGAAATTGTTGGTAAATAAAGATGCTGTAGTAACCGTAAATTTTACCAGCAACACAACGAGTAAACGAAGCGACAACAAAAATATCCTCGCCGGTGTCAAAAACATAATTGCAGTGGTGAGTGGCAAGGGTGGTGTGGGCAAAAGCACGGTGAGCGCCAATTTGGCCATTGCCCTTTCTGCGGGTGGCGCAAAGGTGGGTCTGATGGACGCAGATATCTATGGGCCGAGCCAGCATATCATGTTTGGCATACGCGGCGAAAGGCCGATGATGAAAGAAAACGGCGACAAAGGCCTTATTGTGCCCATCGAGAAATATGGTATTAAAGTGATGAGTATCGGGCTTCTGATAGATGAAAAGCAAGCCGTGGTTTGGCGTGGGCCTATGGTAAGCAGTGCCATCCGCCAGTTTGTAAGTGATGTGGATTGGGGCGAACTGGATTACCTCGTAATTGACATGCCGCCCGGTACCGGGGACATTCACCTGACGATGATACAGACGGTGCCTATCACCGGCATAATCGTCGTAACAACACCACAACTGATAGCCCTGGCAGATGCAAAAAAAGGTGTAGCCATGTTTTCACAGGCACAAATGAAAGTTCCCATCATTGGCCTCGTGGAAAATATGAGTTACTTCACCCCGGAAGAACTACCGGATAATAAATATTTCATTTTTGGCAAGGATGGCGGAAAGCACCTGGCAGATGAATTTGACATTCCTTTCCTGGGACAGATTCCGCTGGTGCAAAGCATCCGTGAAGGTGGCGATGCCGGCGTACCGATGATGGCGGGCGATGATGATATAACCAAAAAAGCTTTTATAGAATTTGCAGGCAATGCAGCACGTGGCATTGCTATGCGTAATGCGAATATGGCGCCGACGGAAATTCAGCAGGTTTTGGAGTAAAAGGGTTGAGGTACCGATAGCTATCGGTAGAAGGTTGAGGAATCAGGATTATTCATTTTGCCTTATGTCTATTATCTAATATCTACCATCTATTATCTGCATTCTATCTCCTTAAATTCAGCCAGGCAAGGGCATTTTTTGCTAGCAATTTTTCTTTAACCCCATCTTCCAGGCGCATGCTTTCTACCAGTCTGCCGGGATGGTGCTCCCCTAACGGGAAAGGATAATCGCTGCCAAGGCAGATGCGATCTTCTGTCATGATCTCCAGGATAAATTGTAAAGTATGTTCATCATGAACGAGGCTATCGATCCAGAATTTTCCTAAATAATCCCTCGGGTTTATTGCATTGTCTTTTGCTACCAGGTCCGGGCGTACTTGAAAGCCATGCTCTATGCGGCCTATGGTACCGGGGAAAGAGCCACCACCATGTGCAAAAGCCAATCTTAATAAAGGAAATTTTTCCAGCACACCACTGAAAATTAAGGAGCATATAGCACGGCTGGTTTCTGCGGGCATACCTACAAGCCAGGGCAGCCAATACTCCGGCATATAATCCTCTCCCATCATTTGCCAGGGATGTATAAATAAGGCACAACCCAGGCTTTCTGCACATTTATAAAAAGGGAAAAAGCGTTTATCCCCCAGGTTTATGTTATTAATATTAGAACCAACTTCCAGGCCCGGCATTTTTAATTCCTGAACACACCGCTCCATTTCTTTTATGGCCAGGTCCACATCCTGCATAGGTACGGTACCGAGACCGATAAATTTATTTGAGTTACCCGCAACCGTATCCGCAATGTGATCATTCAAAAACCGGGATGTTTCCAGGCCATCAGCAGGCTTCGCCCAATAATTAAATAGTACAGGAATAGTTGATAACACTTGTACATCCACTTCCGTGGCTTCCATATCTTTTAAGCGTACCTTTTCATCATAACAATTTTCTTCTACTTCGCGGAAAAGCTTGTCGCCCTTCATCATGCAGGCTTTACAATTGCGATGCTCCAGGTGTATAAAATCGCCGTAGCCAAATTTTTTCACCCAGTTGGGCATATTGGCTGGCATGATGTGCGTGTGGATATCTATTTTCAATAATCGAATTTAAATGGTGGCAATTACTTTTAATTCTATTGCAATGGGAGTAGGCAGACTTTTCACTTCCACAGTAGTGCGGCAAGCCTGCACATCAGAAAAATATTCTGCATAGATGTCATTGTATTTTTTAAAATCTGCTTTCATATTTGTGAGAAAGACGGTAACATCCACGATGTTTTCCCAGGCACTGCCGCTGGCTTCCAGCACAGCTTTCACGTTTGCAAATACCTGGCGGGTTTCGGCCTCGATATCGTAAGAAATAATATTTCCCTCCGCATCCTGTTGCAGGCCGGGGATACTATTATCATCAGCCTTACGGCTACCAATACCCGAAAGAAATAACAAGTTCCCTACCCGCCGGGCATGAGGATATGTGCCCAAAGGTTTCGCTGCGTTTTCTGTATAAATCATGTTTGGCATTTTAATAGGCAATAGATGTTAGATTTTAGATGATAGACAGGTCAGTGGTAGTCCTTGAGTCATTTGTCATTGGTCTTTGAAGTTTAGCTTTTTCAAATATATAATACTATCCAAATCGCACCCCAATTCCCAATCCCTAATTCCTAATCAACAAATCTCTAATCAACCAATCAACCAATCAACTATTCATCTACCCCCACCCCCATACTCCACGCAAACATTCTTTGCTTCAGTGAAGAATCGCATGGCTTCCCAGCCGCCTTCGCGGCCGGTACCACTGCTTTTCATACCGCCAAAAGGGGTACGCAAATCCCGCAGCAGCCAGCAGTTTATCCAGACAATTCCTGCTTCTATCTGTTCTGCAATTTGGCTGGCCATTGTTATATCCTGCGTCCAGATGGTGGCTGCCAGGCCATAGCCCGACGCATTTGCTAAAGCCAGTGCTTCATCCCTATTTTTAAATGATTGCAGGGTTACCACCGGCCCGAAAATTTCTTCCTGGTTGGTGCGGCACCCCGGGCCTAACCCTTCTATAACGGTTGGTTCAATAAAATATCCCCGTTCATTTTTTCCACCTAACGTTACTGCCTGTCCGCCGCAGAGAATGCTACCCCCTTCCTGTTTTGCAATTTCAATATACTGTAATATTTTATCATAATGCACCTGGCTCACAATTGCGCCTTGCTGGTTGTTCTCATCAAAAGGATCCCCCACTTTAAGTGATTTTATTTGTTCTATAAAGTCGGATTTAAATTTATCATACACGGATTTTTCAATAAGAATGCGGCTGCCGCAAAGGCAAATTTGTCCCTGGTTAGAAAAAGAAGATTGCACTGTACTGTGCAACATTTTTTCCCAATTACAATCAGCGAAAATAATATTAGGATTTTTACCGCCCAGTTCCAGTGAGAGCTTTTTGAACATCGGTGCAGCTATAGAAGCAATGCGCTCACCCGCCTTTGTACTGCCTGTAAATGAAATGGCTTTAATTTCCGGGTGCTTCACGATGGCTTCCCCACATGCAGGGCCGGTACCATGTATAATATTTAAGACTCCAGCCGGCAAACCGGCTTGTTGGCAAATCTTTCCCAGCAGGAATGCGGTAACTGGTGTAACTTCTGAGGGTTTCGCAATGACACAATTTCCCGCCGCCAGGGCCGGAGCAATTTTCCAGGTAAATAAATATAACGGCAGGTTCCAGGGAGAAATGCAGCCTACAATTCCAACCGGCTGCCGCAGTGTATAATTAATCCATTGTCCTTCGCGGGCATGCGATTCGCTGGCAAAGTGCATAGCCCCGGTTGCAAAAAAACGAAAATTAGCCGCAGCTCGCGGAATATCCATTTTTCGGCTAAGGCTGAGTGGTTTGCCATTATCCTGGCTTTCTGCACGGGCAAAATCTTCAAGGTTTTCTTCTAATAATTCAGCAATTTTATTAAGTACCTTAAAACGTTCTTCTGCACTGGTGCTGCGCCAATTAATAAAAGCAAGTTTGGCCGCATCCACCGCCCGGGACACATCTTCAGACTGGCTATCCGGTACCATACTAAACACTTCGCCGGTTGCCGGGTTCACATTATCCAGGTATTTTTTGCCGAGCGGTTCTACATATTCGCCGCCAATAAAATTTTCCAGGTAAAAAGGAATCTCCGGTTGCATATTATCAAAAGTATAATTTTTAGTTTTGAGTATGGTTTAAATTGCAGGCATTCGCTAAATTGATACAATTATTTTACCTTAACCCCATTGCTCACGTAAAAATATTCACTATGCCAGTTGCTGCACCTTTTAATTTGAAAAAATGGATAGATGAAAACCGGGATTTGCTGAAGCCTCCTGTAGGAAACCAATGTATTTATAAAGATGCAGAAAATTTCATCGTTATGGTAGTGGGCGGACCGAATGCCCGTAAAGACTATCATTTTAATGAAAGTGAAGAATTGTATTACCAGGTAGAAGGAGATATTGTGTTGAAAATAATAGAAGATGGGAAAAACCGCGACATTCCAATTGGGGAAGGAGACATATTTTTACTGCCACCCAAAACCCCTCACTCTCCTCAGCGTGGTGCCGGTACCGTTGGCCTTGTAATAGAAAAAGTAAGAGCATCAGAAAATGATGGCTTTATCTGGTTTTGTGAAAATTGTGGCCATAAATTGTACGAAGAACACTTGCATGTTTCTGACATTGTGAAACAACTTCCCCCGGTGATGGAAGGTTTTTATAACGATACAAATAAGCGTACTTGTGAAAAATGTGGCGAAGTAATGTCTGCACCAGTGAAAAAAGGATAATGATTAAAGATCTTAACAAAAATATAGTGGAGAACAGCGAAACCTATGCAAGAGAACTGGACAGCCGGGATCCTTTGAAGAGGTATAGGGAGAAATTTTACATTCCACTCATCAATGGAAAGGAAAGTATTTATTTCACTGGCAATTCCCTGGGCCTGCAACCAAAATCTACGCAGGATTATGTTTTAAATGAATTAGAAGACTGGGCGAATTATGGGGTGGAAGGGCATTTTCACGCTCGTAATCCCTGGCTTAGTTATCATGAAATTTTTCCTCCCCTGCTCATGGAAATTTTTGGTGCCAAAGAGGAAGAACTGGTGGTCATGAATCAACTAACCGTAAACCTGCATGTGCTGATGACAAGTTTTTATCAGCCAGCCGGCAAAAGATTTAAAATTATTTGTGAAGAAAAAGCTTTTCCATCAGATCAATATGCCTTCGCAGCCCAGGCAAAGCTGCATGGGTTTTCACCGGAAGAGGCTATTATAGAAGTGGGACCCCGGGAAGGTGAGAGCATCAGCCGTACAGAAGATATTTTACAGGTTATAAAGGATAATGCAGATGAAATTTCGCTGGTGTTATTCAGCGGTGTAAATTATTACAACGGCCAGGTCTTTGACATGGAGCGCATAACAAAAGCCGCCCATGAAGCCGGTGCGTATTGTGGTTTTGACCTGGCCCATGCTGCCGGTAATATTCCCTTGCACCTGCACGACTGGAATGTTGATTTTGCCTGTTGGTGCAGCTATAAGTATTTAAATAGCGGCCCCGGCGGTGTAGCAGGTGCGTTTATCCATGAACGTAATATTACCAAAGAATGGCTGCGCCTGGCTGGCTGGTGGGGACACGATAAAAAATCACGATTTAAAATGCCGGGTACATTTCAACCCATTCCCACAGCAGAAGGCTGGCAGCTCAGTAATGCTCCAGTATTGAGTATGGCGGCGCACCGGGCTTCCCTGGAGATGTTTGCAGAAGCAGGTATGCCAGCAATATTTGAGAAAGCTGCAAACCTGCATGCTTATGCACGCTTTGTGATTGAAGATATTGGTAAGACAAACAATAATACTTTGGAAATTCTTACCCCAAAAGAAAAAGGAAAACATGGTTGCCAGCTGTCATTGAAAATAAAGAAAAATGGAAAAGCGATTTATGAAGATTTGAAAAAGCATGGCGTGCTGGCAGACTGGCGGGAGCCGGACGTTCTACGTATTGCACCAGTGCCACTGTACAACAGCTATGAAGATGTGTACAGGTTTGGCAAATTACTTTCTGAAGCTTTAAAGATTCAAGCATGAAGAAAGAAGCAACCATTATAGGCGCCGGACTCGTAGGCTCTCTACTGGCCATATATTTATGCCGCCGCGGCTACCGGGTAAGCATATACGAAAGGCGACCGGACATGCGCAAAGAAGAAATGCAGGCGGGTCGCTCCATCAACCTTGCCCTGAGTGACCGTGGCATTAGAGCCCTTACCGAAGTAGGCATCATGGAGAGCATAAAAAAAATCTGCATCCCCATGCATGGCCGTCAAATGCATTTGACAGATGGCAGTAGTCCTTATCAACCTTATGGAAAAGAAGGGCAATATATTAATGCCGTTTCCCGGGGAGAACTGAACCAACAACTTATGAGCCTGGCTGAAAAGCATGGAGCCAGTATTTTCTTTGAACAGAAATGTGAGCACATTGAATGGCAGGAAAAAAATATTTTATTCAGTAATTTTAAAGAAAAAAATAAAGTTGATTTTGAATTGTTATTTGGCAGTGATGGAGCCTATTCTGCAGCCCGCCTCAACCACCAGTTGCAACACGACCGCTTTCAATACCAGCAGTACTATATAGATTATGGTTATAAAGAACTGCACATTCCGGCTGGTGAAAATAGAAAATTTTTACTGGAGAAAAATGCCCTCCACATCTGGCCGCGGGGCAATTACATGATGATTGCATTGCCTAATACCGATGGGAGTTTTACCTGCACATTATTTTTTCCTTTCGAAGGCGATCCATCATTTGCAACGTTGAAAACAAAGGAAAAATTACAGGCATTTTTCAAAGAAACTTTTGCGGATGCCTTACCGCTTATGCCCACTTTAGAAGAAGATTTTTTTGGTAACCCTACGGCTTCACTAGTAACCATAAAATGTTTTCCCTGGATACAGGAAGATTATTTTACCCTTATCGGTGATGCGGCACATGCCATGGTGCCTTTTTTTGGGCAGGGCATGAATTGTGGTTTCGAAGATTGTACCATCCTGAATCAACTAATGGAGAAACATGATGATGACTGGAAAAAAATTCTCCCGGAATTTCAAACTTTACGTAAGCCAGATGCCGATGCTATTTGTGACCTGGCAATCAACAATTTCGTGGAGATGCGTGATAAAGTTGCAAGTCCCACGTTCCTATTACAAAAACAAATAGAAGCCTGGTTCAGCCAGCTACACCCGGACAAATGGATTCCTGCCTATTCCCAGGTAACGTTCCGGCCGGACATAAGATATAGCGAAGCTTTACAAAGTGGCCAGAGGCAGGATAAAATTATGCAGGAAATTCTTGCCGGTAAAGGCATAGAAGAAACCTGGAAGAATAAAGAAACAGAAAACCAGATGCTGAAAAAACTAGACGCATACACAACATCGGAAAATGTATAAGACCAACCACTACCGTGAAAATAACCGGGATGTATTGCTGAATTTTATGAGGCAATATTATTTTGCTGTTTTGGTAGCTAACGGCGAAGAATACCCTGTGTGCACACATTTGCCCCTGGAAATTATTGACAACAACGGGAAGATTATTTTACGGGGACACATGATGAAAGACAGTGATCATTACAGGCAATTATTGAAAGAGAAAAATGTGCTGGCTGTTTTTAACGGGCCAGATTGTTATGTGAGTGCCTCCTGGTATGCAGCACCACCGCAGGCCAGTACCTGGAATTATATGACGGTGCATGCTGCAGGAACACTTACTTTTCAAAACGCGGAAGAAACAAAGGCTGCAGTAAAAAGAATAACAGACCAGCATGAAGGATTAGAAAGCCACGCAGCATTTGACAAACTTCCCGCCGGATATGTAGATAAGATGGTACCACACATCGTTGCCTTTGAAATAGAAATAATGTCCCTGGAAAATGTATTTAAATTAAGCCAGAATCAATCTACAGAAACAAGAAAAAATATTATTGAAGCCTTAAATCGGCAGGATGCTGATGACAGTAGAGCCATAGCAGGCGAAATAAGAAAAAGACTCTAACCAGGTAATGACAAAAGACGAACTGATACAATGCATCCGGGATAAAAAAAGTTATCTCTGCGTAGGGCTGGATACAGATCCTGGGAAATTACCAGCACATTTAAAAGATGACAAGGATGCTGTGCTGAAATTTAATACATCTATCATAGAGGCTACGAAAGATTATTGCTGCAGTTATAAAATCAACACCGCATTTTATGAGGCTATGGGTGCCCGCGGCTGGGAAGTGATGGAAGAAACAGTGAAAGCGATACCTGCCACGCACCTGAAAATTGCGGATGCAAAACGGGGCGACATTGGGAATACTTCTTCACAATATGCCCGGGCCTTTTTTGAAACCCTGAAATTTGATGCTATCACTGTTGCACCTTATATGGGAGAAGACAGCATTCGTCCCTTCCTGGATTACCGGGGTAAATGGACCATCGTTTTAGGCCTCACCAGCAATGCCGGGGCAAATGATTTTGAAATGAAACCCAGCGGTGAAGGAAAGTTATTATATGAGCGTGTATTGGAAACCGTGAGTAAGTGGGGTAGCCCGGAAAACCTTATGTTTGTCGCGGGCTCTACGCAAGCCGGGGCGCTGCAAAATGTGCGGAAATATGTGCCGGGAAACTTCCTACTGGTGCCGGGAGTAGGCTTCCAGGGGGGAAGCCTGGCAGAAGTAAGCCGGCAGGGAATGAATAATGATATTGGGTTATTAGTAAATGTAAGCCGGGCAATAATTTATGCTGGTAATAAAGAAAATTTTGGCGAAGAAGCAGGTGAAATTGCACGCCAATACCAGGCAGAGATGGCAACCTATTTAATCTCTCAATAATTTGTATCTTTAAAAAAATAAACTGTTATGAAATTTATTCTCTGTGCCCTATTGTTCACTTCTTCATTTTCCCTCTTTGCCCAGGAAAATCCTGCCCATGCAGAGAAGGTTATGTATGCTGCCTACAACCAGGCAGCGGCGGAAAATAAAAGTGTTTTACTTATGTTCCACGCCAGCTGGTGTGGGTGGTGCAAAAAAATGGATGCTTCTCTGAATGATGAAAGTATAAAAAAATATATCACTGATAATTTTATTATCACGCACCTCACAGTAGATGAAAGAGGCGATAAACTCCCCTGGAATAATCCCGGTGCAGATGATTTACGTAAAACTTTTCATGCTGAAACTGCCGGGCTGCCTTTTTGGGTAATATTAGATAGGAAAGGAAGCGTACTGGCAGACAGTTATACACGCAAACCCGGCCAAACCATGAATGAGCCGGGCCAAAACATTGGCTGCCCAGCCTCTGAAGTAGAAGTGCAGGCTTTTATTACAGCCCTGCGCAAAACCACATCTCTTAATGAAACTGCCTTGACGGCAATTTACTCACGGTTTCGTAAAAACGAAGTCAGCCGGTAAAGGCCCTTATTTTTTCAGCGAGGGTAGTGGCCCATTTCGCATATTCTTTTCCGGAAGGATGCAGGCCGTCAGAAGCCAAAAAGGCCGGTTTATTACCATCGCGGCGTTGGGAAAAAGTTATGTCTATATAATTACAACCTTTAGCCTCTGCATATTTTGTTACCCTGGCATTATAAATATTAATCTCTTCATGTATTACTTCCCCATCCCGTGATGCTGCAAATGGTGTAACGCCCCAATCCGGAATGCTGAATACAAAAACCTGCGCTGCATGATTGCCAGCAAGTTCGATGGCAGTGGTGACGAGTTGCGGAAAATCGTTATCAAACTGTTCTAAGCCAGCGCCGCGGTACTGATTATTTACGCCCATCAACAAACTTACAAAAGAATATGACGGCTGGAATTTCCAGGCCTGAACAGCGTGCAATAATTCCCAGCTCGTCCAGCCGGTTTTTGCTATGATTTCGGGTGCAGCTACATCTATATTTTTTTTTCTTAATTGCTGAACAGCCTGGTAAGGAAAACTTTCTGTGAGCAGTACCTGCTCCCCTATCGTATAACTATCGCCCAGGGCGAGATATGTGAATGCCATGAAATTTTTATCAAAAATAATTCATTTGGAAAGTTAAACTAAGTTTTCCTGCCCGGGCGGGGGCGGTTATCTTTGCAGCATGATATGCCTGCTGCATGATGTACTAATGTACAAGAGTGCGACGCAACGGCCGCTGCCCAGAGCGTGCCTGCCGGGTACAAAAAAAATAAATCATGGCAGTTAAAACAGATAATTTTCAATCACCGGATTATTTTAATGTAGATGAATTATTGACAGAAGAGCAAAAACTCATCCGTGAATCGGTGCGCAATTATGTGAAAAAAGAAATCAGCCCAATCATTGAAGATTATGCACAGCGGGCCGAATTTCCGGAACAGATTGTGAAGCAAATGGGTGAGCTGGGATGTTTCGGGCCGACGGTACCGGAGCAATACGGCGGTGGCGGGCTGGATTATATTTCTTACGGTCTCATGATGCAGGAGCTGGAACGCGGTGACAGCGGAGTACGCAGCACGGCAAGCGTGCAAGGTAGCCTGGTGATGTTTCCTATTTATCAATACGGTAGTGAAGAACAACGTAATAAATATTTACCAAAACTGGCCAGTGGCGAATGGCTGGGGTGCTTTGGCTTGACGGAGCCCAACCATGGCAGCGACCCGGGTGGAATGCTCACCACTATTAAAGATAACGGTGACGGCTACGTGATAGTGAATGGTGCCAAAATGTGGATTAGCAATGCCCCTTTTGCACAGGTAGCGGTGGTATGGGGCAAAGATGATGAGGGCGTTATCCGCGGGATTATTATGGAAAGAGGCATGGAGGGTTTCAGCACACCTACGACACATGGCAAATGGAGCCTGCGGGCCAGCGCTACGGGGGAATTGGTTTTTGATAATGTAAAAGTTCCAAAAGAAAATATATTGCCGAATGTACAAGGATTGAAAGGTCCGTTGGGCTGCCTCACGAAAG
>JBDSWG010000220.1:0-8427 GCA_039926825.1 Ferruginibacter sp. | reverse complement strand
GATATTATGGAACATCTGCACCTGGATTCCAGCCTGCGGCAACATACTGCAATATCCTTGCTCTGCTGTTTTGATGATACAGATAAACTTGCCCTGCTGGCAGAAAAGGCCGGGGAATTTTTTGACGTGGAAATGTTGCGTGGGCTGCGGCTCATCACAATTCGCCATTACACGGAAGCAGAAATTGAAAGATTTACGGAAGGGCAACAGATTATCCTCTCGCAGAAGACAAAGGATACGGCACAGTTTTTAATTGCAGAAAATTAATTAACCACGTAGTCACCGGTGCGGTTAACCATGATAATGGGCAATTGTTTTTTGGATTCAAAAAAATCGAAAACAACGCGGATATTTTTATTGAACCCTGAAAGGGTCGGATTTTCTTTCAAAGCTTCCGTCAAATAATCCATAGATTTTTTTACGTTATACCGGATAGGAAAAACGTGAACGGGAATAAAATCCTGGCCGGCAGCTTTTACATTACTGGCAATGATGTAAAGCTCCTCTATAGGCCCATCCATAACCGGGATACAACCCGTAGATACGCAGTTACCATGAATGTAAATATTATTGCCCGGCCTTAAAGAATCGCTCAGAATCCTGTCAGAAGCATTGGGATAATTTAAGCCGAGTGAAAGATGGTAATTGCTGTTGGGCTTAAATTCATTGATGTAATAAAACCCTTCCGGCACCTGGTAATCGCCTTCCATTCTTTTTGGCCCCATGGTACCACTCTGCATGCAGACTTTATACGTTTTAAAAAGTTTATAAGGTTCACCGGCTTCACCCCGCACCCACACTTCCAGCTGGCGATCATATTTGAAAGACCGGATATACATAGCCTCCGGCGGCCAGGCAAGTTTTTGACGTTCAAATTGCTTCTTCACAGAATCTTCCATCCGGGAAAAAACTTCTGAGGCACGGTAATTTTGTTTTGCTGTGGGAGATACACTGTTTTGCGCCTGGGAAAGGGTGGTTATCAAAATCATTACCATCACTAAAACAACTTTCATTTCCCTTTTGTGCATAAGAATAAAATATGGGGTTACCTCGTATTAACGTGAAAATAATGAAATTATTGAGGTAGGTTGTTTAAGAGACGTTAATAAAAATTTATGATGAATGTTGAATGTTGAATGTTAAATGACAGAATTTATGAGAAATCCACGACTAATTATTCCACGCAAAGATGCAAAGTAGAAAATATTTAAGTCGCAAAAATAATATGGATGGGTAAGATGTTGTTTACTTAACCTTACAAGATATACCGTTAGCTATCGGAAAGGCATACAAGAAATTATGTATCCCCAATTTACAAATTACCAATGCCAAATTACCAATTATGATTAACAGACATAATCCATATTTTAAAATAACGTGGCAGTTGCTCACAAAAATTCAACCCTATTCCTAATTCCTCCTTACAGCTATCGGGAACCAATCTCTAATTGACTAATCTCTGATCAACTAACCTCTAATTACTAATCGCAACTACAAATTCCCCCTTGCATCCTGTTCTTTTTCTAAAGCCTCAAAAAGGGCTTTAAAATTTCCTTTACCAAAACTTTTGGCGCCTTTGCGTTGTATGATTTCGAAAAACAAGGTGGGTCTGTCTTGTAGCGGTTTGCTGAAAATTTGCAACAGGTAACCTTCTTCATCCCGATCTATAAGGATGCCCAGTTCTCTAAGTGGCTCCAGGTCTTCATCAATTTTACCTACCCTGTCTAAAATAGTTTTATAATAGCTGGCTGGAATTTTTAAGAACTCTATTCCCCGTCGCTGTAATTCGGTAACGGTTTCTACAATGTTATTGGTTGCAATGGCTACATGTTGCACGCCTTCGCCGTTATAAAAGTCGAGGTATTCTTCAACCTGGCTTTTTTTCTTTCCTTCGGCCGGCTCATTTATTGGAAATTTTACAAAGCCATTTCCATTGCTCATCACTTTACTCATGAGCGCAGAATATTCCGTGGAAATATCATTGTCATCAAAGCTTAAAATATTTTTGAAGCCCATTACTTTTTCATAAAAATCTACCCAGGGATTCATCTGGTTCCAGTCAACATTTCCTACGCAATGGTCAACATATAATAAGCCGGTACTTTCAGGATTATAATTGGATTCCCATTTTTCAAAGCCCGGCATAAATATGCCCTTGTAATTTTTTCTTTCAATAAAAATGTGCACTGTTTCGCCATAAGTATGAATACCACTCAGTACTACTTCTCCATCTTTATCTTTCAATGTAACGGGTTCCATAAAAGACTTTCCACCACGGCTGGTCGTTTTCTCCCAGGCATCTGTGGCATCCTGCACCCTTAAGGCCAGGATTTTTACTCCATCTCCATGCTTTTCTACGTGGTTAGAAATTTCTGAATCCCGGCGAAGGGAAGTGGTGAGTATGAAGGTGAGTTTGTTCTGGCGGATAACATAACTCACTTTATCTTTTACTCCTGTTTCGGGGCCGGCATAAGCCAGGGATTGAAAACCAAATGCGGTCTTATAAAAATGCGCCGCCTGTTTGGCATTGCCGACATATAATTCTACATAATCTGTGCCTTCGAGGGGTAGAAAATCCGGGGTAACTTCTACGGGTTTACCGGCTATTGTTGCAGTATTGGACATGACAAAAATTTAAAAATGAAAAATAACAGGAAACGGGAGTAATATACCGGGTGAAAAGATTTAGCGTGCCGAATCCATAGCCAGCGTGTTCACCAGTAGATTATAACCGGTGCGCTTATCGCAAAAAATTTTATGTGCATAGTCGGGTTGCATCGCTTTCAAAGATAATAAAACTTTCCTGCCAAGCCTTACGGGTTTATATTTGCGCAGCTAAAAAATTGTTATGATAAAGGCAGGTATTTTGGGAGGCGGACAGTTAGGAAGGATGTTATTACAGGCAGCAGCCAATTACCCCGTAAAGACTTTTTTAATGGAAAATGACCCGGCTTGCCCCGCAGCGCATCTTTGTCATCACTTTACCCTGGGGGATATTACCAATTTTGAGGATGTATACAATTTTGGAAAAAACCTGGATTGCATTACTATAGAAATAGAAAATGTAAATACTGAAGCACTGGAAAAACTTCATTCTGAAGGCGTTCGTGTTTATCCTAATCCAGCGGTTCTGAGAACCATTAAAAATAAAATTTACCAGAAAGAATTTTTCACTAAACACGATATTCCCACCAGCCCCTACGTAGTTACGAATTCAAGAGAAGAACTGGTTTTGCATACCGGATTTTTGCCCGCCGTGCACAAAGCTGCCACCGGTGGATATGATGGCCGTGGTGTACAATTACTTCATAAAGCAGAAGATATAGCAAAAGGTTTTGATGCGCCTGCTGTGCTGGAAAAAATGGTGAATATTAAAAAAGAAATTGCGCTAATCATCGCTGTGGACGAGAAAGGCAAGACCCGTATTTACCCCCCGGTAGATATGGTTTTTGACCCCCGCCTGAATCTCCTGCTTTACCAGGTTTGCCCGGCCGTGATACCGGAAAAAGTTTTCTGGAAAGCTGAAGCCATAGCGCTCAGGTTGGTGAAAGCATTTAACAGTGCCGGCATTTTCGCCGTAGAATTATTTTCAGATGAGGATGAAAATGTCTGGGTGAATGAAGTGGCACCCCGGGTGCATAACAGCGGCCATCATACGATAGAAGCCAGCTACAGCAGCCAGTTTGATATGCTTTGGCGCATACTTTTACAATATCCTTTGGGTAATGCAGATAATATTATTTCATCTTCGCTGGTAAACATTGTGGGAGATGCCGGTGCAGAAGGGGAAGCTTATTATGAAGGCCTGGAGGAAATTTTGGCCATGGAAAATGTCTTTGTGCACATGTATGGAAAAGCCATTGTAAAGCCGGGAAGAAAGATGGGCCATGTGACTATTATAAGTGCTGAAATGCAGGAGGTACTTCATAAAGCCCGGCAGGTTTCGCAGATTATAAAGGCAACCACTAACCCTCATCCAACCATATAACCAGTTATACTTTTTCAGAATAAAAAATTATTTAATGTCGTAACTTCATTCTCAACTTCATATAGTCAACTTAGTGAATAAAATTACCTCCTCATTATTTATAATTTCCACGATATGCCTTGCCGGCATAGGAATGTATAGCTGTGGCTCAAAGACCAAAGAAGTGAAAACTATGGGGGCTCCCGGTAAAGCTGGAATGCCTGCTCCTGTAGTAGATGGTTTTATTGTGCAACATGTTCCGGTAACAGATAACCTCTCTTTGCCGGGAACATTAATTGCAAATGAAAGCACCGAGATTCATCCTGAAATAGCCGGCCGCCTCACCTATCTTAATGTGAACGAAGGCCGAACGGTGGGTAAAGGCGCACTCATTGCCCGCATTTATGATGGTGACTTACAGGCCCAGCTTAATAAATTAAATATACAATTACGGGTAGCCAATGAAACAGCAAAGCGATACGAGGCCTTACTTAAAATAAATGGCGTAAGCCAGCAGGAGTACGACCTCCAGGGGTTGGCAATCAGTAATATTCGGGCAGATATGGAAATTGTGCGTAGCAATATTCAACGCACTAAAGTTTTTGCCCCGTTTTCAGGTACATTAGGTTTGAAAAACATCAGCCCGGGCGCTTACGTTACGCCACAGACTGTGATTACAACCCTGCGGCAAAACAGCCAGTTGAAACTGGATTTTACATTACCTGAAAAATATACCGGTAAAATTTCTAACGGGCAATTATTGAATTTTACGGCGGAAGGAAATTCGAAAACTTACGCAGCAAGGGTAATTGCTACAGAAGCAGCTGTAACAGAAAATAACCGCAGTCTTAATGTGCGGGCCCAGGTTACCAATAATGATGGTAAATTATTGCCGGGCACTTTCATTAAAGTTGCCACCCAATTTGATCCGGATCCAAACGCCATCATGATTCCTTCCCAGGCTATAATCCCCCAGGCGAGAGGCAAACAGGTAGCAGTTTACCGCGGAGGTACGGCTTCCTACGAAAATGTTACGACAGGTATAAGGGATGAAGCTATGGTACAGATTACAGAAGGCCTGAAGGTGGGAGATACCATTATTACTTCCGGGCTCATGAGCCTGAAACCGGGCGGTAAGGTAGCTTTGAAACCCATAAAATAAAATTATAACAGCGGGAACATCAGCAACATGAATATTTCAGAGTTTAGTTTAAGGCGGCCCGTTTTTGCGATAGTGCTCAATATTATTATTGTATTGTTTGGTGCAATCGGTTATCATTTCCTTGGCGTACGGGATTACCCGGCCTTGGATCCACCCAACATCAGTGTGCGTACTTCTTATCCTGGTGCCAATGCGGAAATTATTGAAACACAGATAACAGAGCCGCTGGAGAAAGCGATTAACGGCATCTCTGGTATTCGGAATATTTCCAGCCAGAGCTCGCAGGGCAGCAGCAATATTTCTGTAGAGTTTAATTTAGGCACCGGCCTGGAAGGTGCTGCCAATGATGTAAGAGATAAAGTGTCGCAGGCTCTTCGTTCCCTTCCCAGCGACCTGGACGCACCACCGGTTGTGAGCAAAGCGGATAACAGCAATGACCCTGTAGTCATCATCCTCCTGCAGAGCAACAAAAAAAATTCCCTGGAGATAAGTGAATTTGCCAATAACAATATTGTGGAGCGGCTGCAAACAATTGATGGAGTGAGTGGTGTAAACGTGTGGGGCGAAAAAAAATATGCTATGCGGATTTGGTTTGATCCGGAGCGCCTGAGTGCTTATAATATTACACCTAAAGATGTACAGAATGCTTTGTTAAGGGAAAATGTGGAATTACCTTCCGGCAAAATTTCCGGGGATGCCACAGAGATGGGTATACGCACTTTTGGAAAACTGAATACCGAAGATGAATTTAATAACCTCATCATCAAAAATATCAATGGCAGCGAAGTCCGTTTGAAAGATGTAGGAGATGCCGTACTGGGCCCGGAAAATGAAGAATCCGTTCTCAAGGAAAGCATGGTACCTATGATCGCCATTGCGGTGATACCGCAGCCAGGCACCAATTACATAGAAATTTCAGATGAAATTCAAAAGCGTGTGGTTGAAATTCAGAAAGATCTTCCGGAAGATATACGCCTGGAAGTTTCTTCAGACACCACGCTTAATATTCGTAAATCAATCAGCGAAGTAAAGGAAACGTTGCTCATCGCCTTTGGATTAGTGGTGTTAATTATTTACCTCTTCTTCCGCGACTGGCTCATTGCCATTCGTCCTTTGATTGATATCCCGGTATCCCTCATCGGTGCCTTCTTCATTATGTATCTCTGCGGCTTTACCATCAATGTACTTACGTTGCTGGCCATAGTGCTGGCTACCGGGCTGGTGGTGGATGATGGCATCGTAGTAACAGAAAATATTTACAAAAAAATGGAAGCGGGCATGAATAAATGGCAGGCTGCCCGTGATGGTTCCCGTGAAATTTATTTTGCTGTTATTGCCACTTCCATAACATTAGCCGTTGTATTTCTTCCGATAATTTTTTTACAGGGCTTCGTCGGCAGGCTGTTTCGAGAGTTCGGAATAGTAGTGGCGGGGGCTGTACTCATCTCGGCTTTTGTTTCCCTAACGCTTACGCCTGTACTCAATGTTATGCTGTCGCGAAAGGTGCATAAGCACTCTCGTTTTTATACGGCTTCAGAACCTTTTTTTACCGGGATGGAAAATGGTTACCGCCGCCTGCTCACGGCCTTCATGAAAATACGCTGGATGGCCTGGGTGGTTGTTGTGGCATGTTTTGCAATTATATTTTTTATTGGGAAGGGCCTGCAATCTGAACTTGCACCTATGGAAGATAAAAGCGGCTTCCGGCTTTCTGTGTCGGCACCGGAAGGCACGGCGTACGATGCCATGGATAAATATATGGATAAGATAACGCAGTTTCTTGTCGATTCCATGCCCGAAAAGAGATACATGGTGAGCATGACAGCCCCCGGTTTTACGGGTTCGGGTTCAGCAAATTCCGGTTTTGTCAGGGTCGTACTCACAGAACCCTCGGAGCGTAAACGTAGCCAGCAGGAAATTGTGTCCTGGGTAAATAAAAAACTTCCCCGATTTAATGACGGCCGTTCTTTTGCCATACAGGAACAAACAATTTCCGTAAACAGGCGTAGTGGCCAGCCGGTACAATTTGTTATCCAAAATACCAACAGTGACAAACTCAAAGACGCCCTGCCACGCATCCTGGAGGCGGCCAATAAAAGTACCGTACTACAAGGCGTAGACGCAGATTTGAAATTTAATAAACCCGAAATACGGGTTGGTATAGATCGCATGAAAGCCAGTGAACTTGGTGTTTCCGTACAGGATATTTCGCAGACACTCCAACTCTCCTTAAGTAACCAGCGTATGGGCTATTTTACTAAAAGTGGGAAGCAATACCAGGTGATCGGGCAGGTAGAAAGATCAAACCGCGATGACCCTGGAGATCTGAAAAATTTATATGTTACCAATAGCCGTGGCGAATCCATTCCTTTAACCAGCGTGCTGGATATCAGCGAAGACGTGACGCCCCCTACTCTTTACCATTTTAACCGCTACAGATCTGCCACAATAAGTAGTGGCCTGGCAGATGGGAAAACAGTGGGTGATGGCATAATAGAAATACAATCTATTGCGGATAGTGTGCTGGATGAATCATTCCGCACGTCACTCTCCGGGGCTTCCCGCGATTACCAGGAAAGTTCTGGCAATACATATTTCGCCTTTTTCCTGGCACTTGCGCTTATCTTCCTTGTTCTGGCAGCGCAATTTGAAAGTTTCATAGATCCTTTAACCATTATGATAACGGTACCGCTTGCCCTGGCAGGAGCAGTTCTATCCCTCTGGGTTTTTGACCAGACTATAAATATTTTCAGCCAGATAGGAATGATCATGCTCATTGGCTTGGTAACTAAAAACGGGATTCTTATCGTTGACTTTGCAAATAAAAAGCAACTCGCCGGGGAAAAGAAAGTTCCGGCTGCTATTGATGCTGCCGTTGCACGTTTTCGCCCCATCATTATGACGAGCCTGGCCATGAGCCTGGGTGCACTGCCGCTGGCTCTATCTATTGGAGATGCCGCTACAAGCCGCATACCGCTAGGTATTGTAATAGTCGGTGGAGTTATGTTCTCTTTACTACTTACCCTGTTTATAGTACCTGCAGTATACAGTTATTTATCTACCCGTAAAAAATCGAGTGCGCTGGATGATATGGATCCAACCTCACTCACGGTCTAATTATGAAAGTTTTTTCTTACATATTATTGGCATTATTCTTTTTTATCAGCAGTTTTAAAACAGTTGCACAACCCTTGCTTACGGTGGAAGAAGCCGTAGCTGCAGCACTGATGCAGAATTATGATATTCAATTGCAAAGAAATGATTCACTCATTTACGCTTTAAACAACAGCTTTGCCAG
>JBDSWG010000219.1:0-41593 GCA_039926825.1 Ferruginibacter sp. | reverse complement strand
AGGCTTGAATTAAAGGTCCATGTAAATGGAGCGCAACCTTCCTGGGGCAGGTTGTTTATGGTCACCACAGGCAACAGTATATGGATGTAGTTATTACGCACCACTGTATCAGTACAACCTGCAGCATTGGTGGTTATTAACGTTACCGTGTAAACGCCAGGGGCGGTGTACAAATGAGAGGGAGACGTAATACTGGCACTGTCGCCATCACCAAAATACCATTTAAAATTTATAGCACCCAGGCTGCTATTTGTAAACTGCACCAGCAGAGGCGCTTTACAACCTGTGAGTGGTAAAGCATTAAACGCCGTTACCGGCCGGGATACTACTGTAACAGACTTTGTAACAGAATCAATACAGCTTCCAAAATTAGCAACCATTTTTACCTGGTAAATTCCGGAGAGGTCAAAAGATTTTACCGGGTTGAGCAATGTAGTAGAAGTGAGGTCTCCAAAATTCCAACTCACGCTTGCCGGCACCGGGGTGGAAGTATTGGTGAATATAACAGGCGTTTCCGTGCAAAGTAAGACGGGTACCTGGAAATCAGGGAAAATATTTCCAACAGATACCTGTCCCGGACGTATCATCGTATCCCGGCAACCATTACTGTTAAATACAATTAATGAAATAGTATAACTGCCGGATCCGGAATAAGTATGCGAAGGATTTGGCAGCACAGATGTGGTGCCATCGCCGAAATTCCAGGCATACTGTAAAACACCACTTCCCGTAGAAAGGTTAGTAAAATTTATGGTTATAGGAGCAGTACAACTATTCGGAGAAGTATTCGAAAAATCTGCGTGTACCCCTTCGTTAATATGAATAAACTGAGAACGTGTCAGGGTCTTTTCGCAACCATTCGTATTCTTAACTTTTAAGCTTACATTAAAATTACCCGTTGAAGTATATGTATGTGATGGGTTTTGAACTGTAGCTGTAGAACCATCTCCAAAATCCCAAAGCCATTCTGCTATAGTACCGCTTCCGGCCAGGCTTTCATCTTGAAACTGCACGGGTAAAGGATAACATCCTGTTTGCGTAGAAGCACTGAAAGCCGGCTGTGGCAAGGCAAATATTTTTATATATTGCTGGCGGATTATAGAGTCTTTACCCTGGGCATTTTGTACTACAAGTTTTACCGTATACAACCCGGGGTTAAAATAAGTTACAGATGGATTCTGAAGAAATGAAATGGTTCCGTTTCCCAGGTCCCATTTCCAACCAGAAGGATTTCCAGTAGATAAATCATTAAACATGACCAGAAGCGGCGCACAACCGGAGACGGGTGTTGCAGAGAAATTTGCTGCGGGCTGGGCTTTACCCACCAGGGCCATGAATAAGAAAGCCAGTACGAATACTGATTTTCCCATGTAGGGGTGAATCATTTGGATATTGCTTTGTTTTTATGAATATTGGATGAAGGAATTTCTTCACTTCATGTATACATAACAAGCAATTCACAAAAAAATTGTATGTGTGGAAAAAATTAAAGTCGTTGCATATGCAATACTTTGGGATCAGTAGTGCCCCAGGGCGCCAGTTCCATAACCGGGAAAGCCTTGCGGGTAAAGCGCCAGGCACGGTTGATGAAAGTAAACCCGGCAGGTGTGGAAGGTTGAGTAAGATTTATAGTGAGCTTACTAAAATCTTCATTGCTGCTCCATGTACCCGTAATAGTGGCGCCATTTTTTATAGCGGTCATGGGTCCATCAAAATAAGTATTCTTTAATAACCTGAACGTATAGCCGCTGAATTGGGCCGTCTTATCAGTTGCCGTATCTGTAGCCTGGCTTACAATGAAATCGCGGTTGAGGACGTTGGTTTCAAAATATTGTTTTAATAAATCATCTGTAGCAGGAGCGCTACCAGTTTTACTACAGGATTGCAGGAATAATAATAATAAACCCAATACGATAGCTACTGCCAGGCGCCATCTGAATAGTAATGACGGAAGTTTTATCACGTTAGATTCCATAAATTTCTTTGTATTTTCTTGTAGCATAAGATACGAAATAATCCGGGTTTAGCTTTTCTCCTGTTGCCAACGCACATAATTCTTCAGAATTGTAATAACGGCCATGCGGGTAAATATGTTGCGTTAACCAGCCAGCCGCTTTCCCTATATCTAAATCATTTGAAGGCATTATAATAGACCCGCTATTTCCATAAATAGCTGCATAAAATTGTGCCGCATACAAACTGCCAATGCTATAAGTAGAGAAATATCCAAAGCTACCATGGCTCCAATGCACATCCTGCAGGCAACCCCGGCGATCGTCCGGCACGATGATGCCGAGATATTTAAGATATAACTCGTTCCAGGCGGCAGGAATATCCCTCGGTTCCAGGCTTCCTCCAATCAACATTTTCTCTAATTCATACCGTATGATAACATGAAAATGATACGTAAGTTCATCCGCTTCTGTCCTTATAAAAGAAGGCGAAACTTTATTAATGGCCTTATAAAATTCCCGGGTAGAAATATTTTTAAATTGTTCCGGGAAATATTTTTCCAGGAGGTAAACATATTTTTCCCAAAAAGAATTGCTGCGGCCAATGCAGTTTTCCCAAAGCCGGCTCTGGCTTTCGTGTATACTCAGGCTGCAATATTCACCCAGGGGCAACCCATACTCCCCTGCCGGCAATCCCTGTTCATACAATGCATGCCCGCCTTCATGAATGCAGCTCCAAAGCATATTGCTGAAATCTTTTTCATCTATACGGGTGGTCACCCGCACATCTTGGCTGCTGAAGTTGGTTGTAAATGGGTGCTCACTAATATCCTGGCGGCCAGCTTCAAAATCGTAGCCCATAAGGCCCAGCACTTCAATGCCCAGCGCCCATTGGGCATCTTTATTAAAATTTCCACGCAAAAATCCATCTTCTACCTGCGGGCGGGAAGCTACCGCTTCTAAAATTTCGGTTATGCGTGGCCGTAAGCTATTAAAAATATTATCCAGTTTTGCTACCGTCTGGCCTTTATCAAATTCGTCGAGAAGTGCATCATAAGGATGATGAACATAACCAAGATATTCTGCTTCCTGTTTTTTTAAGTCAATTAAGTGCTGAAGGGATTGCTGGAAAATCGAGAAAGTATTTTTACGCCGGGCATCTATCCAGGCATGAAAAGCCAGGTTAGTGGCTTCACTCAGGCGGCGGACATACGAAGCCGGTAGCTTACAGTTTTTATCATAATCTTGCAGGCTAAGTTCCACGTTCCGCATTTCAGCAGCTGATAATGTGCGCCTCTCTTTTAAACTACGCAACATGCTTCCCATCTGTGGAGAAGTAAATTGCTCGTGGGCCAATTCCGCGAGGGTGGCCAGTTGACGGCCACGCATAGCTGCACCTTTCACAGGCATATAGGTTTCCTGGTCCCATTGCAACACAGCCGAAGAATATCGCAGGTCTGCAATTTTTTGCATGGTCACTACATAAGTTGTATAAGATGTCTCGATGATGATTTATTTAAGTTATAGAAAATAAAAAAAGGGGGAAACGGCATACCGCTGCCTCATTGCTTGCTGCAATTTAAGGGATAGCCTTTGAATTGATTATTTTGCATAAAAATCCGGGTATGCTAATATCAGATGTTATTAAAGTTTTGGAAGCCAAGGCGCCACCTTCTCTTCAGGAAGAATATGACAATGCCGGCCTGCTTACGGGCAACAGCAGCTGGCCATGTAAAGGCATGCTCATTTCATTAGATGTAACAGAGGCCGTTATTGATGAAGCCATAGCTGCCGGCTTTAACCTGGTTATTTCTCATCATCCCATAATTTTTAAGGGATTAAAAAAAATAAACGGGAAGAATTTCGTGGAGAGGATTATCATTAAAGCGTTGAAAAATGATGTGGCGCTGTATGCCATACACACAAACCTGGATAATGTTTTTACCGGCGTGAATGGTAAAATAGCTGACCTGCTGGGCCTTACTAACAGGCAGGTGCTGGCACCTAAAGGAGGACATTTATGCAAACTGGTGACTTTTTCACCTTTGGCTCATACAGAAAAGATAAAGGAAGCCTTACACGCTGCCGGTGCCGGGAATATTGGTAATTATTCTGAATGTAGCTTTACTATACTCGGTACAGGAAATTTTAAAGGGAATGAAGAAACTACACCCTTCCTGGGAGAGCCAGGGAAAAGGCATCATGAAGATGAAAACCGCATTGAAGTTATACTCCCCAATTATCTGCAAAAGCAGGTAGTAAATGCCTTGAAAGCGATTCACCCTTATGAAGAAGTGGCTTATGATATTTATATGCTGGCAAATGACTGGCAAGATGCCGGCAGCGGCATGATAGGGGAATTACGAGAGAGCCTGCTACCAGGTGATTTCCTGGCCCTGCTTAAGAAAACATTTAGAACAGGCAGCATCAGGCACACTGAAGGAAAGGGAAGTGCCTTAAAAAAAATAGCACTGTGTGGAGGTGCCGGTATCTTTTTATTGCCGCAGGCAATAGCTGCCGGGGCAGATGTATTTATAACTGGAGATGTGAAATACCACGAGTTTTTTGAAGCTGATGATAATATTCTGCTTGCGGATATTGGGCATTATGAAAGCGAGCAGTTTACTACTGACCTCTTATTTGATATTTTAAGGGAGAATTTCCCTAACTTTGCCGTCCTTAAAACCGGGGTAAATACCAACCCGGTACGTTATTATTCCTGAAGGCTGGTAGTTTGACATTAAAAGTATCAATAGCCATCAGAAGTTAAACGGTGCGGGGTTGGAAAAATGCTGGTTTAATAAAAAAAAATAAACAAAAAAACTTATGGCTTCAGTAAAAGAATTTTCAGTTGAAGAAAAACTGAGTTCGCTGGTTCGCTTACAAAAAATTGACAGTAAGCTGGATGAAATCCAGATTCTAAAAGGTGAACTTCCTATGGAAGTTAAAGATCTCGAAGATGAGATTGAAGGCCTTCATGCCCGGCAGACAAGAATTGAAGAAGAAATTAATGGCATTACTGAATTTATTGACCAGAAAAAAGAAGGCATTAAAGAAGCGCAGGCACTGGTTAAAAAATACGAGAAGCAAAGTGAAAATGTAAAGAATAATCGCGAGTTTGAAGCCATTAATAAAGAAATAGAAATGCAACAGCTGGAAGAAAAGCTGTGTGAAAAGCATATCAAAGACGCCACGGAAGAAATAGCAGAAAAAGCCCGCCAGCTTGACCTGGCAAAGAAAGCTGTTGGTGCCAAGGAAAGTAACCTGAACGGCAAAAAAGCAGAACTGGAAAAAATTATTAGTGAAACAGAGAAAGAAGAAAAGGAATATCGCAAAGAAGCTGATGAAGCCCGCTCTCATGTAGATGAGCGACTTATTTTGAGTTATGATCGCATACGGAATAACTACCGTAATGGGCTGGCCGTAGTACCGGTAGAAAGGGACAGTTGCGGGGGTTGTTTCCACGCTATTCCACCACAAAAGCAAAGTGAAATAAAACTGCGTAAAAAAATTATGGTTTGCGAAAACTGCGGCCGTATTCTGGTTGATAATGACCTAAATGACGAAGTAGAGGTAAGCTAAATTTTAAACATGATAATCTTTAAAAACGCTAGTATTAACTGGCGTTTTTTTATTATATAACTTCTGCATCAATTTCTTTTGATTTCAGCGCCTTATCTTTTACTAAAGTTCCTCTATCTTTTTTGTTTGTCATTAAGCCAACCATCATAATAAGTGAGGTGAACATGATTACCTGGATAATAAGAGATTTGTTTACGAGTAATATATTATGATGTGGCTCAATAGAAAGAAATAATAAAATGGTAATTAATCCCCTGGGTGCTACAAATAATAAGGGGCGCAGCGGTAGTTTAAATACGATGAGTTGAATAGCCCGGAAAAGAAAAATTACAACAACGATGACAAAGGACCAGACAAGGGTTTCTGTATTGATAATTTCTTCGGTCTCCAGCAGGTATCCAAACAAGATGAAAAATAAGGAACGCACCAGGAAAGCGGCTTCTATTGTAAGTTCTTTAAACTTATGAACCTGTTTATTGAGCTCATCCGGTTTAAATTTTTCAACCCATTTTAAATGACGCAGCTCGTCGAGGTTGCCAATAAATAATCCAAAAAATAATATAAAGACCAGGGCCGGCAGGTGGTATACTTTTGAAACACCATAGATTAGTATTACCAGCAGGATGATGGGTACAAATTTAATATGATGCTCCAGCCGGCTGAGCCAGAGCGATAAACCGATGGTGGCTACAAAAGATACAACGGTGATAACGATTATCTGTAGACCAAAATGCCCGAACGATATAAACCCAAAACTATCATTGATGGCAATGAAATTAAAAAAGATAACACCTAAAATATCAGAAAAACTACTTTCATAAATCACGAATTCCTTATTGGATCTTGTCAGCATCTTAACGCTGGGGATGGCAATGGAACTGCTGATTACGCAAAGCGGAATTACATTTAAGAGGCTGTCTTTAAAATCATAGGGGCCAAATCTACTAAACAGGTAAGCTAATAAAAAAGCAGTTGCCAACAGCGATAATAAACTACCCCAAAAAGATTTCCGAATCATTTTGAACTTGCTGCGGTTCATCTCCAGTTCCAGGGAGCCTTCCAGTACGATAAGGATAAGCCCAATAGTACCCAAAATAGGAAGAAAGCCAAATAAATTAGGGAGATAAATTCCAAAAAAATCTGTTCCCTGCCGTACCAGCCAGCCTAGTAGAAATAGGAGGATTACAGAAGGTATTTTGGTTTTAGATGAACTTAAGTCAAATAAATATGCTATCAGCAGTAATGCACAAAACGTTATTATCACACTTGTCTCCATATACCTTTCAGGTTCCCGGCATTGTCAATTGAGTAGCCATGCTTTAGCGCCAAAGTTTTAATGGTTTGCTGCCGCTAAATTGGCCCGAAGATAAAAAGAAAATATCAGGTGGTAACGGGTAACGGTTCTATAATAAAACATCGAATTTGTCAGGACTTTTTCTTAAAGCGTTTTTTATTTTTTTTATAGAGTTTTTCAGATTTTGCTATGAGTCCTAAAAGTTCTGTCTGAAGGTAAATATCTTTATCTGCGGCAACTTTAGCAAAATTGTAAACGTCTTTCCATTCTGTTTTAGGGAGGTATTTACTTTGCTTGAGCATGAGGCCAAAGAAAGCGACGGCTGCAGCAAAGTGGTAATCTTTATCCAGTTTGTTTATGGTCAGGTAGTTATTAAACACCAGTTTTCTCAGAATTTTGCGGGAAGTATCATTACATAAACTATAATTAAGTGAAATGCGGGCAATAAAATTCTGGCTGCCATCAGGCGTTGTAAACTGGGTCATATTGCCAGGTTCAATTTCAAAAATTGCCAGCGTATTACTACCCGTGCCTATTTCAGAACCTTCCATTTCACTGTCTGTATCAGACATAACTTCTTTTTTATTATCAAAACCAATGAGGCGGTAACTTTTAACCTGGGCAGCATTAAATTCAACTTTCATGAGTACATCATCTGCTACAGCATACAAAGTTTGTGTAAGTTCTTTCACCAAGACTTTTTCAGCTTCGGCTACATTATCAAAATAGGCAAAATTGCCATTGCCTTTCCGGGCCAGGGTTTGAAGTTTTGAATCTTTATAATTTCCTTTGCCAACACCCAGGCAGGTAAGATAAATACCGGTTTGCCGTTGCCGGGTGATGAGTTCATCCAATGCCTGTTCTGAACTTTTACCTACATTGAAATCACCATCTGTTGCCAGTATAACACGGTTATTTCCACCTTTAATAAAACTACTTTCTGCCAACTTGTAAGCAGCCAGCAGGGCTGATTCACCGGGTGTGTCGCCACCAGGCGTTAGTTCTTCTATGGCTTTACTTATCTTTTCTTTCTGGTCACCCGGGGTGGGCGGTAACCAAATACCTACGGAGCCGCCATACATCACAATGGACATGGTATCTATGGGCCGGAGATTTTTTACAAACAGTTGAAAAGCCGCTTTCAGGATAGGCAATTTATCAGGCATATCCATACTGCCTGAAACATCTACCAAAAACACGAAATTACCGGGCGGAATATTTTCCAAAGGTACTTTTCGGGCAGAGGTATTAATGTACAACAAGCCATGCGATGGGTTCCAGGGACAGGGCGAAATGGCCGTTTCAATATCAAAAGTATTATCCGCCTCCGGTTTGCGATAATGCAGGTTAAAATAATTAATCATTTCTTCAATACGCACTGCATCCGGCGGTACGCTACTTTGCATATTAAGAAAGCGTCGGATATTACTGTAGGAAGCTTTATTTACATTCAAGGAAAAACTGGTGATTGGATATTTTAAAGGATCTACTTCTTCATTTTCTACCAGTTGGAAATAAGTTTCATTGCCGGCAAACCAGCGTGGACGACCATGAGGAGTAAAATCGCCTGTAACAGATAATAATTTTGGTTTTGATTTACTGGCCTGGAGAACATTGGCTTTCAGCACAAGTTGTTGCCAGGCTTCTGATTTAACCCGCACTGACTTGGTTTCAAAGCCATCTGCACTTAGTGTAAGAGAATCATAAATAGGGTTGACATTAAACCCAAAACTGCCATAAGGACCTGTATATACAAGTGAACGGGATGAATGAACAAAAATTTTTACATTGCTGATGGGCAGGTTTTTCTCATCTCTAACTTCGCCACGGAGATAGTACTGACCCTTAGCGCTAAACGCTAATATAATGGTAATGAGGTATATGGCAAGGCTCTTCACTTGAGATGCGAATAAGAAAAATTACGTTTTCTTCTTCAGAAGACAGCTTTTTTCTTCCTGATGTTGCCTGAATTATTCAACCAATTGGTAAATCTCCTTTAAATTCCGGGCAAGTCCGTCAAAATCCAACCCATAACCTAACAGGAATTTATTGGGAACAGCAAAACCCAGGTAATCAATTTCTATCGGGTATATTAATGCTTCAGGCTTATGCAGCAAAGAGGTAATCTTCAGAGATGCAGGCTGCTGATCCCTTAATTGCGGCAAAAATTCATTCAACGTTTTCCCGGTATCAACAATATCTTCCAAAACAACCACATGGCGCCCTTTTAAAGACTCATCCAGCCCAATAGAAGTAATTACATGGCCTGTACTTCGTGTACCCTTATATGATGCCAACTTAATAAAACATATTTCGGCATCTATAGTTATTTCCTTGAAGAGGTCCGAGGCAAACATAAATGAACCATTCAGGATAGCAATAAATAATGGCCGCTTGCCATCATAATCCCGGTTTATTTCGTTGCCTAATCGCTTCACTTCAGTATCAATCTGTGCTGCCGTAAGGTAAGGCACAAATATTCTGTCATTAACCCGGATTTCAGACATAATTTTTATTTGGAAATATATATTTGCTGGCCAACCTTTAAATCATCTGAAGCCATGTTATTCATTGCCTTCAAGTCCTGAACGGATATACTGTATTTTCGAGCAATGGCATACAACCCTTCTTTAGCTTCAACAATATGCGTTTGTGCATTCCTGTTATTATTCTGTACTATATCAGGCTTTAACCCTGGCTTAAGTGCTACGCGGGAGCCGGACCCAATACTGGCTTTGCGATCCATATTATTATAAGTTGCCAGTTCTGCTAATTGCACACCCAGGTTTTGAGAAATATCATAAAGCGTTTCCGGTGTTTTCGTAGTGTAATAATCTACTTTTCCTTCTTTTTGTTTTTTCTCCAGGTATACAAACTGGTCTTCCGGTAAAAGGCCATCCTCGGAAAGATCATTGTAATCCAGGAGTTTGTTGAGTTTTATTTTATGAACTGTTGCAATCGCCAGTAAAGAGGTCCCTTTAGAGGCAAACATGGCCTTCAGGCCATTCACCATACTGTTGTTATTAATTTCTTTCAATACTACCGGAAGCTGCGCTTTCATTACTGCTGCAGGAGCCGGAGATGGCGCTATTGTTTTATTTTCAGCAAAATTCACTTCTACAGCGGCATAATCTGAATAATTAAATTGCTGCAGGTTGTAGGTTTCTATATGACGGATAAGAATTTCAGGGTAGCGGGGGTTGGTTGCATACCCGGCTTTCCTTAGGCCATAGGCCCAGCCTTTGTAATCTGTGGGTGATAAAGCAAACAGGCCGGCATACCGGCTGCTGTTTTTCAAAAACTCACTGTGATCGCGGTAACTTTCTTCTGCAGTATTGTATTTTCTAAAACATTCACCGGCGGCATCATCATCGTGAAATACAGTGGCGCCGGTCCAGTTAGATTTACATTTTATTCCAAAATGATTGTTGGACTGCAGCACCAGGTCGCTATTTCCATTTTCAGTTTCCAGCAGGCCCTGCGCCAAAGTAATGGCTGCGGGAATGCCCAGCCTTTTTTGTTCCATTATAGCCAGGCCTTTATATTTTTCTATGTACTGCTGGGGCGTAAGGATTTGTGCTTGTAGCAAAAAGCTGACACAAAAAAAGAAAATAGTGATGGCACTTTTCTTCATCTATTTATAATTTTCTGATCAATAGTAATCCGTCTCTAACGGTAAGCATTACCTGCTCTACCCGGGTATCCTGTGCCACATGCTGGTTAAACTTATCAATAGCAATGGCATTCTTACCTTTAATTTCCGGGGCTAAAACATCCCCGTGAAAAAGAACATTGTCGGCTAGTATGCAGCCGCCTTTTTTTAATGTGGGCAAAGTTAACTCGTAATAATCAATATAGCTAACCTTATCCGCATCTATAAAGATGAAATCCCATGTTTCATTTAGCGTTGGAATTATATTTTTTGCATCTCCTGTGTACACATTTATATTTTTTGCGCCGGCCTTTTCAAATAAAGCCCTGGCATTATGGGCATCTTCTTCCCGGAGTTCAATGGTATGTATTTCACCACCAGGTTTTAATCCTTCCGACATACATAACGCACTAAAGCCCGTAAAAGTGCCTATTTCCAGGACTTTTTCGACTTGCAGCAAGGCACATAAGTTTTTTAATAACATTCCCTGGCTGTGCCCGCTTATCATTTGAGCATGTGGATTATGAGCCAGGGTATCGGACAGGTTAATGGAAGCAACACCAGATAATGCCGAGGTATATTTTTCTGCATATGCCTGTGCTGCGGCCTCAACAATATCCATAGATTTTAATTTAAGGCAGGTGTTTTTTTAGATATCATTAACAAACCAAGAAAGGTAACCAGGCCATTAATGAGGAGAATTTCTATTCCTATTTTATATCCCCCTAACAAATCCGGAACAACTGCCTGTAGAAAATAACAAATAAAAGGGCTGATTATGGCAATTAAGAAGATGATGATACTGTTAGGTAATTGCCGCTTCGTGAGAATACCGAAGGCAAAAAGACCCAGCAAAGGCCCATACGTATAGCCGGCTAACTCCAGTATTTTATCAATGATAGACCGGCTGTTGATTTCCCGGAATATTAATATACATATGAAAAAGATTATCGTCATTGCCAGGTGTACGGTAAGGCGTATACGACGCTGGGCCTTTTCAGTAATATCTTTTCTTTCCCTCAGGTTTAAGATGTCAATACAAAATGATGACGTCAGGGCCGTAAGCGCACCATCAGCACTAGGAAAAAGGGCAGATATCAATGCTATGATAAAGATGATGGATATAATAGGCGGCACTTGCTGAAACAAGCCGAGAGCAATAGATGGAAAGAGGTTGTCCCCGGTAATGTTTAATCCTTCGCGGAAGAGTCCGAAACTTTGTTGGCCGTCCACATCTGCCATACCAAAAGCTGCACCTTTATTATACGCATAAAGGTATAGCAGGCCGCCCAACAAAAGAAAAAGGAGGTTTACAAAAACAAGAATCACACTGAATGTGACCATATTTTTTTGAGAATCTTTAAGATTTTTCACACTGATATTCTTTTGCATCATTTCCTGGTCCAGGCCAGTCATGGCAATCGTAATGAAAGCACCACCCACAATCTGTTTCAGGAAAAATCCTTTACTGTTTATATCTGTATTAAATATTCTTGTCAGGCTTTTTGCTTCCATAGCGTTTACAGCATCAGCCACAGAAAGGTCCAGTGTACTAAGAATATATCCTACACAAACGAGCAATCCAATCACCATCATCGCCGTCTGTAGTGTATCTGTATAAACAATTGTTTTTACACCACCTTCAAAGGTGTATAATAAAATCATGAACAATACCACGGCCGCAGATACCCAGAAAGGAATATTTAATTGAGATAGTATGAAAATATGGAGAATATTTATAACGAGGTACAGGCGTGCAGTGGCGCCTACAGTACGGGAAAGAATAAAAAATGAAGCACCTGTTTTATGTGCCCAGGAACCAAATCGTTGGGAAAGATAATTGTAAATGGAGGTAAGGTTCATTTTGTAATAGAGAGGCAAAAGCACATAAGCTATAATAAAATACCCGATGAAATACCCGATGACGACCTGGAAGTAACCAAGCGCATTCGGCACGGCACCAGCACTACCCAAGTTACCTACACTGCCAGGCACACTTACGAATGTAACACCACTAAGGGAAGTCCCAATCATGCCGAATGCCACCAGCTTCCAGTTAGAATTACGGTTGCCGATAAAAAAGGAATCATTGTTTGAATTGCGGCTCGTGTACCAGGCGACACCCAGCAATAAAACGAAATAACCAATGACAAATGATAATAAGAGGTATGGCGACATAAGTATTGTTTCAGTAAAAATAAGATTGAAAATAGGAAAAAACATTGTGTCTTTGTTTAAATAAAGTAATTAACCTATGACCATTACATCTATTGCGGTTTTCTGCGGAAGCAAACCAGGAAATAAAAACATTTACCTGGAACACACAAACAGGCTTGGAACATTGCTGGCAGAGAAGAAAATAGAAATCATTTATGGTGGCGGAAACAAAGGACTGATGGGTGCTGTAGCCAATGCAGCTATGCAGCACCTGGGCCGTGTGACGGGCATTATTCCAAAATTCTTATCAGCACAGGAGCACCAGCATGAAGGCTTACATGAACTTCATGTGGTGGAAACTATGCATATTCGCAAACAAATGCTTTATGAAAAATGCCAGGCAGCCATCATACTTCCCGGCGGCTATGGAACCCTGGATGAAGTATTTGAAATACTTACGTGGAACCAGTTAAGCCTTCATGAGAAGAAAATATTTATATTAAATTCCGGCGGCTTTTATGATCACCTGCTTGCCCATATACACCAAATGCAGGAAGAAGGGTTTCTTTACAGCAAAGCTGATGAAACACTAACGGTGCTGGCTACACCAGATGAACTTTTACTGCATATTTAAAGCTGCATAAATTTATTAATTCTTTTTGCCCTGGAATAACGGAATGTTTATACCCGTACGAAATACCGGCATTGTACGGTTAAGATTATCCCGGTACGGTGAGTTTTCATTTTTAAGTATATCAAATAAAACGGAGACATAAAAATAAGTGCCACCATCTCCACGGCCCTGGCTGTAGCCGCCGCCCACCAAAAAGCTCGGGGCAGAAGTTTTATAAATTTCGTCTGGAATATTATTCCCCTGGATGTATTTTACTTTTATAAAATTATATTCATACTGGCCCTGTACAAATAAGAATTTTACCGGGAAAATTCTTACAAAAGCCCCGGGGCCTATAACTGTTTGCCGGGCTTTATCACCATAATAGTTAATATCCCGCTGGGAAATATAATTATAACCCAGGGAAACGGCCAGGTCCAGATATTTATTAAAACTATATCCAAAATGCGGCGTCACGCCCAGGCTCGTAGCATTGTTACCAAAACTTAAGTTTACACTACCTCCCGTAAAAAGATTTTCCTTTTTAAACCCAGGCGTTTTTTCTTCTTCTTCTTTATCCTGGCTAAAACCGGCAACTGTAGTTGCAACTAACAACATCGAAAAGCATATTTTTTTCATAGTAACTATTTGTTTAAAAAATTTTTCCTTTGTTTAAAATTCCTTTGGGATCAAATACAGCTTTAATGCCCCGCATTATTTCCAGTTGTGCTTCGGAAAACATGATGGGCATGTATGCTTTCTGTACAAGCCCTATACCATGTTCGCCACTTATGGTTCCACCTAAATTTTTTACCAATTTAAATAGTGCTGATAAGGCCGGCTCAATTGCCGGGTTATTGAGGCTGTAAATACTGCCTTCTTTTTTTATACGGATGTGAAGGTTACCATCTCCGGCATGGCCGTAACAAACTACTTCAAAATCGTATTCCTCTCCTAATGCTTTTACACCATGAATAAGAGCGGGCAATGAAGCCCGTGGCACCACCGTATCTTCTTCTATTGTGTACCCGGCGAGTTTCACGGCTTCGGCTACACGACGACGTAAAACCCATAGGGCAGCTTTTTGCTGGGCATCATCTGCAAATAAGATTTCACCGGTATTATAGGTTTCTAAAAGCCCGCTTATGGCGGCCATATCTGCCATTAATACATCCGGATTATTTCCATCTACTTCTATAAGCAAATGCGCTACAATATCATCTTCCACGGGTATTGTGCTACCACCCACAAAGGCGGACACAATTTTCAAAGCATTTACTTCAACCAGTTCTAAAGCACTGGGTGTATATCCTTCCCGGAAAATATGACTAACGGCAGCGCCTGCTTCCTCCAGGTCGCGGAAAGGTACCAGCATGAGCAGATCATATTTCGGGTGCGGCAATAATTTTAAAACAATTTTTGTCACCAGGCCCAGCGTGCCTTCGCTGCCCACCATTAGTTGCGTAAGGTTATACCCAGTAGAATTTTTCAACACATTGGCACCGGTCCAGAAGATATCACCATTGGATAAAACAACTTCCAGGTTTAGTACATAATCTTTTACTACGCCGTACTTTACGGCTTTTGGGCCGCCGCTGTTTTCTGCAATATTGCCGCCAATGAAACAACTTCCGCGGCTGCTTGGGTCCGGAGGATAAAACAATCCTTTTTCTTTTACTGCATTCTGCAATACTTCTGTAATAACGCCAGGCTCTGTGATTACCTGCAAATTTTGCTCATCGATTTTAAGAATGCGGTTCATACGCTCGAAAGAAATGAGTACTCCTCCAAATTGTGGCAAGGCACCCCCACTCAGGCCCGTACCCGCACCCCTGGCCGTAACCGGAATATTTTGTTCATAACAAATGACCATTATACGACTGACATCTTCTGTGGTACCAGGTTTAACAACAATGTCCGGAGGGAAAACAAGATTTTCTGTTTCATCTTTACCATATTTCTCACGGGCCTCATCATCTGTACAGACATATTCATCGCCAATGATCGCTTTAAATGATGCTATAAATTCCTGGTAACGGGATTCTTTAATTCCGGGGAAAATCATGCTGAATATTTTGACAAAAATCGTAAAAAATATTACGCGGGCAAACCTCTATTAAAATTTAGGACACAATGACTGGCGATTTGTATTCTGGGGATAGAATCCATTCTTTATTACATTAAGCTCGCTTGCCCCCTGGTATTGATTAAAATTTTTCACCGAAGAGATAGTGGCATCGTAGCTGAATGTAAAACGAACATTATTAATTTCAAACCCTATCATAGGTATAACGGCATCATTATAACGATAGTATAAACCGGCGATGAGTTGTTTTTCACCGGCTTCCGAAAGATTGTAATTAGCGTTTATGCCTCCCTGTAACTCTACAGATTTTGCCTGGGTGGTAAAATAAACATTCGGATTTATAATAACCCTTTCATTTACTTTAAGGATGGCATTTACAAAAGCGATGTGCCGCATCGGGATAATGCCGTTATTGGTTTGATCTGCGAAAAATGTTTCTTTTGGCCTGTTTACATGATGTATAGAATAGCCCGCATTGATGTAAACATTTTCCTGAGGGAAATAGGCATAATTTATTCCAGCTTGCAAGTCAAAATAACTCACATTATTATTGGCCAGCACAACAGATGTAGGCAAGGTATTATCGAAAAATTTACCATCAAACTGGTCCGGAAATTTAAGATTAGTCTGGTCTATACGTTTATTCGCATAGCCCACATTAAAGCCGGCACTCAGGAGGCTGCTCAGCCCCAGCATCTGATGATAGGCAACTGAGCCATAAACCTTTGTAGAACGCAAGTTTCCGGAACCGGCAACATCACTTAATACAACACCGCCTACACCCAGCCAACCATTATCAAGTTTATCCCGAAAAAGTTGGGCATCTCCAAAGGCACTCATTGTTTTATATGGATTGTTGATAAGGGAATTCCATTGCGTACGAAAATGTGCGCCCAACCTGTAATCTGCATCCGGAATAAAGCCTGTGTTAGCCGGGTTTGTAGTTAACGGCGAATTAAAAAACTGGGAAAAATGCAAGTCCTGCGCCCCGGCAAAACCGAAACTGCAAGCCAACATTAAGGTATAAAAAACTTTTACATTCATCTATTGTTTCTCCTTGTTTATCTGAGTAAGGTTATATCTCCAGTTTTACGAAGTTTTGTTCCATCTGTAAAGGCTACATCTAAGGTGTAGGCATAAACATCAGTCGGTTGAAGTTTTCCTTTAAAAGTTCCATCCCACCCGATTTTTGTACTTGCGGATTCAAACATCAATTGACCCCACCTGTTGTACACTCTCCAAAGCATCGTCTGTATACCAAATCCTTTTACACTCACAACACTATTCACGCCAAATCTTCCGGGTGTAAATGCGTTGGGAACATCCAGCAAAGGAATGATAATTACACTGACATCCCGTTCGGTAGTGTCCGTACAATTAGCCGCATTATAGGCAATCAACTGCGCCTTATAAGTGCCGGTAGCATTGTATTGATGGGTTGGATTTGTTTCAGTTGAATTATCACCGTCGCCAAAATTCCAGAGATACCTTGTTGCACCAACAGACTGATTCGTAAATTTTACCGGTACATTTTCCTGCGGCGGATTTGGAGACCAGGAAAAACTTGCTACAGGTTTAGACACTACAGTAATGGTAAAATATGCTGATGTATCTATTTTATTACACGTGTTTGTATCCCTGGCTATAAGCCTGACATTATAACTGCCAGGCACCGGGTAAGTGTGTACAGGGCTTACTGCTGTACTACCCGTATTATCACCGAAATCCCAGGTAAAATCAGTACCCGCCAGTGAAGTATTTTCAAAACGGGCATCAAAAGGTGCACAGCCCAGGGCGGGTACAACAAATTGTGCTTTTACTAATGGACTCAGGCGAATGGTTTTTATTAACGTATCCGGGGCATTACAAAATGATGTATCTATAAGAATTAATTTCACAATATATGTTCCGGCAGAAGCATATGCGTGTACCCGCGGAGGCGTAAGGCCTGCTGTATCTAACGGAGAGCCATCACCATAATCCCATAAGAAACTTTTGTTTCCAAAAAGCGAGTTAGTAGGAACAGATAAATTTGTAAACTGCATCATCAGGCTTTCACATGGTGGAAGTTTATCTACCCGGAAATCGAGGTTTGCTTTATTATTACCGGCACGTATATTAATGTATGCCGTATCGCGGATGTTACAGGTGATGCTATCTTCTGAAATAAGCATTACTCTATAGGTACCTGCAGTTGTAAAGATATGGCTGTTAGATGATGTTGTTGTGATTTGAACCGGGCTGCCATCAGCAAAATTCCAATAATATTTTTTCCCTTTACCGAGTGTATCCTGGAACTGAACTAACAGTGGAATGCAGCCACTGGTAGTATTTACATTATTAATACTGGCTTTTACAGAAGCACTTACCCCCGCAAAATTCATTTCTATTTTTACGGAAGCAAAGCTACATCCTGCTGCTTTATTGGTTGGAGACCAGGAACCCGGTGTAGTAGGAAAAACAAAACGGGAACCCCCACCTTCACAATTCGCACAGATAGCCTGGTATATAACTCCATTTTCATCAAAACGACTGGTACCGCCATCCACGTGATCTCCGAGGCCACCATTCTGGCCAAAATGACTGCCAAATAGCTGGCCGGCGGCATCTCTTTCCAGGACAAAGAAATAAAAATCACCTCCATCCGCAGCTGGTATTCCCTGTAAAGGATTTACCTCGCTCAGGCCATTTGTGGTGCCGGTAGAATAACCTTGCTGCACATTAATACCACCGCCCCAACCGGATACATAAACATTTTGACACCGGTCTACGAGGAAGGCAATGGGGGATATATTTGGAGTGGAACTACTGGTTCCAAAAATGGTAGAATATACATACGCGGATAAATCCGGCTGCAGTTTACTAATAAATTGTTTAGAGCCAGTCTGGCTGAAAGGTGCATTTACAACGGGCCAGTTACCGGTAGTTGTTCCCATAATATATGGGTAACCAAATTTGTCGAATTTAAGGCCATAAACCAGGTCAATGCCTGAGGTGCCAAAAAAAGATGTGCGGATAATTCCGGAACCATCACTCATTAATTCTGTTACAAATCCATCAATATTGCCTTGCGCTGCAGGCCCGATTACACCAGCTTTATTGCCTGGCAAATCGCTGCTGGCAGTAGCACCGCCCACATACAAATTATTGGTGACAGGATTTATCGCCATAACAAAACAGGCATCGTCTCCATTTCCACCAAAATAACTGCTGAATAAAACACTGGTAAGATTTGGGCTAAATTTCATAACTACACCATCCTGCAATCCACCACCAAATGTGGGTTGAATAGGAGAACCTGTATTCACAGGAAAGTCATTGGACTGGGTACACGAGGCGAGGTAAATATTATTGGCATTATCCAGTATCACTTCACTACGGGCATCATCACCATAATTGCGGCGGGTGCTGGTAGCTGCAGGAGAACTTACGGGATACTTTGGTTTTATATTTACACCGTCATTACTACTTCCACCAATTTTTATAGAACCTAAAAGTGCGGTACCAGAAGCATTAAATTTTGTCACGACAATGTCGTAACCAGCGGAACTGTTAGTATTCGTATGCGGATAATCTGAAGAACTGCTACGTCCGGCAAGTACAAGGTTTCCCTGGGGATCACAAATCATACTATGCGGTTGTTCATTTCCTGTACCGCCTAAGTAAGTAGCATATAATCTATCACTACCATTAGCCGAAAATTTAAATAATGCAATATCAAATCCATCAAAAGAGCCTTCCATTACACCACCTTTAAAACTGGTCTGGTAGGCCCCGGCGGATACGGGAAAACCGGTTCCAAAAGCAATACCGGCAGCAAAAAAACTCCCATCGGGACCGGGGGTAGCCGTATATCCCCAGGTTTGTGCAGAGCTTCCGGTAAAGCTGGAAAAAATAATGGAGGGGTCTATTACAAGTGTCTGGGTTGGATCATATTTGTCCAATTTAAAACTCACCACATTATCCTGCAGTACATACCTGCAATTCACTTCTGCTTTTTTCCCCCCGGTAAATTGATAACTGTATGGTGAAAGCTCATTTACTTCACCCACAGGAGTAGAAATAACCAGGGCATTATTTTGCAATGACAGACTTTTAGGCCCGATGTAATTCAATGCGATAGCATTTACATTGCCACCCGGTCGCACTATAAAATCATATTTGAGGCGCTCGCCCTGGCTGTAATATCGAATGTCAATATTGGGATAGATATTTTTGTAGGTTATGGCCTGGAAGATTTTACAACCGGATGCCCATTTAGCCGGATCATTCCCCAGGTAATAATTATTATACTCCAATTGCATTTTTTCCCCTACCCTGAAGGCATTGGCATTCGCACCCAGAAAATTTACTTTGTAGGCAAAAGAGTGTATATCAAAGTCCTGGTCTTCCGGCGTAACTTTTTCCGGGAGGCCATGGCCATGTACCACAGTTCCCAGCTTTCGCAGGTCTGCCGTGTCATGAAGTAAAACAGTAAATCCTTTTTTCTCCAGGAAGAAGGAACCACTCGTAAAATTTCCTTTATATTGAACGGCAGCATTCCACTGACCTTTGTTTTCAACAAAATCCATTTGAGCAAACCCCTGGATAGAAAACAAAATGCAAAGACCAATAAATAATGTGAAACGATATAGAAAAAGGTGTGTGTTCAATCGGAAGATTTCTATGTAAATTAAATTATAATAAACGTAATTCCCAATCAATAAGTTTACCCAGCTAAATCTTTAGACCCTCTTTAACGTATTACAAAAAACTTATCAAGCTATTTTAGCCCAAGCTGTTTTTTGTTTTTGTTGCAACAGAAAATTTTTCAAACCTTCGTTTTCGGGAAGCTGTAGTTCTATATCTGCTTCCAATACGGCCGAAGCAGCTTCCCTTGCGGCCTCCAGCATGGCCTTATCGTGCACAATACTTGCCAGTTTAAAATTAAGTGCACCGCTTTGTTTGGTACCTTCAATTTCCCCGGGGCCACGTAATTCCAGGTCTTTTTCTGCCACAATAAATCCATCATTAGTGGCCACCAATACCTGCATACGCTCGCGGGCTTCACGGGAAAGTTTTCTTCCGGTAAGCAAGATACAAAAACTCTGATCCGCACCCCGCCCTACCCTGCCACGCAGCTGGTGCAATTGTGACAGGCCAAATTTCTCAGCACTTTCCACTACCATAACGGTTGCATTTGGAACATTAACTCCCACTTCAATTACTGTTGTGCTTACCATAATATGCGTATCCCCGGCTACAAAGCGTTGCATATTGGTATCTTTTTGCTCCGGTGGCTGGCGGCCATGCACCATACTTATCCAATAAGCAGGTTCCGGAAAAAAAGATTTTACCTCTTCATATCCTTTCATCAAATTTTCATAATCCAGCGTACTGCTTTCTTCTATAAGTGGATAAATAATGTACGCCTGTCGGCCTTCCGCCACCTGGGATTTAATAAAATCCATGACAGCTGGCCGGGCATTTTCAAACCGGTGCGTGGTTACTACAGGTTTACGGCCTGGCGGAAGCTCATCCATCACACTGTAATCCAAATCACCATAAGCTGTAAGCGCCAGGGTACGCGGAATGGGTGTGGCCGTCATAACGAGCACGTGTGGGGGCAATTTATTTTTTTTCCATATCCGGGCCCGCTGCGCTACACCAAATTTGTGTTGTTCATCTATCACGGCAAAGCCGAGGTTATTAAATATTACTTTGTCTTCTATCACCGCATGGGTGCCTATTAAAATGTTTATGCTGCCATCTGCGCAGCCCGCCAGTATTTCTTTTCTAGCTTTTGCCTTTGTACTGCCTGTTAGTATCCTCACATTTACGGGCAAATCTTTCAATGCTACCGACAGGCTTTCCAGGTGCTGGCGGGCAAGTATTTCAGTGGGCGCCATAAATACACTCTGGTATGCCCGGCCATCTCCATCTGTATTACCGGCAGCTATAAGCATACACATGAGGGCTACGATAGTTTTGCCACTACCCACGTCTCCCTGCAGAAGTCTGTTCATCTGCCGGCCCGTCATTGTATCCCGACGTATTTCTTTTAAGACTTTTTTCTGTGCATTAGTGAGTTCAAATGAGAGACTATCTTTATAAAATTGTTCAAATATTGGCCCTGCATTTTCAAAAATATATCCTTTACTAAAGCGGTGGCGATGCAGCTTCATACGTTGGATACGCAATTGGGCAATGAATAATTCATCAAACTTTAACCGCCGCAACGCCTGGGAAAACTCTTCTTCCGTGGCTGGGAAATGTATTTGCCTGTAAGCCTGGTAACGGCCCAAAAGTTTAAATTTTTCTAAAATAGAATTTGGAAGATTTTCCGGGAGATCTTTGGGTGAAAGGCGGCTAAAGAGATCTTTGGTAAGCCGGGAGATTGCATTGCCATGCATGCCCCTTGCCTTCAATTTTTCTGTGCTGGGATATACAGGCTCAAGGCCAGAAGGTTGAATATTTTCGTCTGCATTCTCTAAGTCTGCATGCGCTATTTGCGGCATACCCATAAAAAACCCCAACCGTCCGAAAGCACGGTAGGCCTTACCGTTATGTAATATTTTCTGTATCCAGTTAATGCCCTGGAACCAAACCAAATCAATGCTTCCGGTTTCGTCTTTAAGCCTGGCTACGAGCCGCCTGCCGCGACCCTCTCCAATTGTTTCTATGCTGGTAATAATTCCTTTTACATAGGCAAAGTCTTTACCGGCATTCAACCCGGCAATGCTGTCTGTTTTTGTTTTATCTATGTGGCGAAAAGGAAAATGATTTAATAAGTCCCCGCAGGAAATAATACCCAGTTCCTTGTGCAATAATTCACTTATGGGTGCCGTAACACCTTTTAGATATGCAACTGGGTTTTGTAATATGGGAGAAAGCTGGCTTATAGCAAAACAATTTTTTACAAATATATCCTGCTATTTTTAATGGGCTAATCAGGAGTGGCGGAAACCTTTTGGATTAAAACGCTTTTTGCCCCCCCGGCCTCCACTACTGTGATGCATATGGGGCGTGTAAGGTGGTTGCTCACCAAGGTCCTGGGGAATGGCCATTTTTTGAACATCTTTACCAATGAGCTTTTCAATTGCAGCAAACTTTCGTTGCTCTTTCACACTCACCAGCGTATAAGCGGTACCGTCTGCCTCAGCCCTGGCCGTTCGGCCGATGCGGTGCACATAATCTTCACCGTCATGCGGCACATCAAAATTTATAACAAGGTCAATATTATCTATATCAATGCCGCGGCTGAGTATGTCTGTTGCCACCAAAACAGGCAAGCGCCCACTTTTATATTGAATGAGAATATCTTCCCTGTTTTCCTGTTCCAGGTCACTATGTATTTCCCCGGCCTTTACACCACTACGTTTCAGGTCACGCGTAAGTTGTTTTACATTTATTTTACTACTGCAAAAAATAAGCACTGATTTAAAATGGCTTTGCTTTAGCAAATGTAAAATGAGCGGATTCTTTTGTGCATCATAAACCATGAATGCCTGTTGAATAATTTTTTCCGGCGGCTTACTCAGGGAAATATTTATCTCGGCGGGTTGATGTAGAATGTTTCGGGCCAGGGTGCGGATTTTTGGTGGCATCGTAGCCGAAAACAAAAGGTTCTGGCGTTTTGCCGGCAGGTGTTTAATAATGAACATAATGTCATCAAAGAAACCCATATCCAGCATACGATCCGCTTCATCCAGCACCAGGTATTTCAGTGTTTCCAGTTTTACATAACCCATCTTAATGTGGGCCATCATTTTGCCTGGAGTACATACCACAATATCAGCACCCATACTCAGGGCCTTTTTTTCCTGCACAAAAGCATTTCCATCGCCGCCGCCATACACAGGTATAGAACTTACCGATGTAAAATAAGAGAGACCTTCCAGGTGCTGGGCTATCTGTATGGCCAGTTCCCTTGTAGGAACAATGACCAGCGTAACGATACCTTGTGCAACCGGTGGCGCAGTTATTATTTTATTAATTATAGGAAGTAAAAAAGCGGCTGTTTTACCGGTACCTGTCTGGGCAGAAGCAATGACATCTTTCCCTTCCATTATGAGGGGAATCACCTGTTCCTGCACTTGGGTGGCATCTTCATATCCTGAGGCTTCTATGCCTTCCATCAACCTGTCATCAAACCCGAATGCTGTAAACTTCAATGTATTTTTATATTATGTTGCAAAGATAGGTATATAATTATGGCTCCCTGTAATACCAGTGTATCCAATTCAATACCTTTGAAACCTGACCATAAAATAAGAATATGCTGGAAGCCGGAAAGTTTTATGAGTTGCCTGTAATACGCATGGTGGATTTTGGAGTTTACCTGGAAGATGGTGAAGAGGGCATTCTCTTGCCAAAAAGGTTTGTGCCGCAAGGCATTTCAACAGGAAATATTGTACGAGTTTTTATTTACCACGATGGTGAAGACAGGCTTATTGCTACTACCCAACAACCGAACGCACAGGTGGGAGATATAGCCAGGCTTACTTGTGTAAACACCACCCCGCAAGGCGCTTTTTTAGATAACGGGCTGATGAAAGATTTGTTTGTTCCGGCTGCGGCCCAGGTTAATGGTATGCGGCTAAAAGGAGAATACCTTGTAAAAGTTTACCGTGATGAAGAAACCGGGCGCATGGCGGCTTCGGAAAAATTCGAAAATGAACTGAACAATGCAGACCTCACGGTTAAGATATTAGATGAAGTGGACCTTACAGTAATGCGCCGGACGGATATTGGTTATCTCGTAATTATAAATGACCAGCACACCGGTGTTTTACATTTCAATGAGATTTACAGGACAATAGGTACGGGCGATAAATTTCGCGGCTATATAAAAAATATTACCCCAGGTGAAGATGGAGAAAATAAAATAGACGTGGCCGCCGGGAAGCCGGGCTACGAAAGAGTTAAAGATGAATCGGGAAGAATTTTACAATTGCTGGAAGAAAATGGAAATTTTTTACCCTATCATGATAAGTCTGATCCGGAAGAAATTTACCAGTTCTTCGGCATGAGTAAAAAAACTTTTAAAATGGTAACGGGGAATTTATACCGTGAGCGGAAAATAACTTTTGAAAAAGATGGAATCCGCCTGGTGAATTCATAATTATCTTACTCAAATCATTAATCCTTGCATTTTGGGAAGAATAAAAGTTGACCTGCACGATATATATAATAACAGTAAAGCCATAGACAAAGCGCTGGCTGAAGCCTTCAATGATGCAATAGAAAAACGAATCAAAGAAGTAGAAATTATTCCTGGTAAAGGCAGCGGGCAACTCCGGAAAAAAGTAGAACGCTTTTTACAACAACCCCATATAAAGCCTTTGTACCACCGTATAGAAAATGACAGCAAAAATTTCGGTCGGCTATTTGTGTACTTTAAATTTTAATTTTTTTATGACAACAGAAAAGGGATTAATACAAAGGCTCCTGGGGAAAATATCACTTTCTATTGTCGTCCTCATAATCCTTTTCATTGTTTGCCTGGCAGGTTTATATGTCCTGGTAGATATGGTGTTTGAAGACAACAACTATTCTTTTGATTATGCCGTCTTCAATGCGATAGAGCCATATTATAATAGTACGAACACGGCCATCATGGAATTCATTACTTTTTTTGGCTCTCATAAATTTTTACTACCCGCAAACCTCCTGTTAATCGGCCTGGCTTTTTTTCTGGGCAAAACGCATTGGGCAGCAATTAAAATAGCATCTATTGCAATCAGCAGCACCATTGTGCTTTTTTCGTTAAAAGAAATTTTAAAAAGAGAACGCCCCCCTGTTCCATTACTTGCAAAAGCTCATGGCTACAGCTTCCCCAGCGGCCATACTTTTACCAGCCTGAGCTTTTTTGGTATGCTTATTTACATTGTGTATAAAAATGTAAAATCACCCTGGCTTAAATGGAGCCTGATTGTTTTTATGAGTTTGCTCACGCTATCGGTTGGGTTTAGCCGCATTTACCTCAAGTTGCATTATGCCAGTGATGTGGTAGCAGGTATTTGCCTGGGCGTTATATGGCTCCTTCTGGCAAAATGGATTTTATACAAAGCAGAAAAAAGTAAAAAGCTGGCAGAGCCTGTGAAATCTACGCAATAATTCCATTTGCTTTAGAATGAATAACAGCTTCTGCGCTATGTCGGAAATAACATATAAGTGTACCTGCTTTAACTATTTCCCGAAGCCGCTCCTCTACCGCCGCTTTAGGTTTCTGACTCACCATGCGTATGTAAACGCAAAATATCTGCCCCGGAAAATGTTCAATTACTGAAGCATAAATATTTGGATCTTCTTGCGTATCATCTCCTAATAAAATAAAATTCTGATCCGGAAAAGCTTCCAATATTCGAACAATGCGCATAAATTTTGTCTTGTGGTTATTTTGACCGGTCTTAAAAACTCCACTGAAACTTTTCATCTGGCTTAGCAGCAGTACTCCCTGCGGTAATTTGTGTACTTCAATAAATTCTCTTATATATTCATATAAGTTCCACTCGCTGCTGGATACATAAAAGAAGCTGTTATCTAGCTCGGGTAGTGCACCGGCATGGCTCAATAAAGTATAATGATTTACGACGCCTTCAAATGGATCGCGGCTACGGGCATTCTCTGTGAGTAAAACATATAATCTTTTACGCAGGTTGCCGGAGTGAGAAATAAGAAACGTATCATCAATATCTGAGATGAAAGCGAATTTGCTGGGATGAGGAATATCAATTTCTGCATGTGCTTCTGCAATAAAAAATTTCCCTGATTTATGTGCCAGCCTCGCGGACACCTTGTATTTACCAGGCTTAAGCGGCACGGGATTATTCCACTCAAATTTAAAAAAGCCATCTTTCTCTGTTTTGGTATCCAATGTAATGTCATTAAAAAATAACCTTATCGAGGCGCTTTTTATTGGCTTTACCATAAATAACCTCAGGACAGCGAGGGTATTAAACAAAAATATATTTCGATATTTTTTACGCGGCAGCGGGCCTAGCGTTAAGGCGTGTCCGAAAACCTGGCAATGGCCGGGATTACCGAAACCTTCATATAATTTTACGGCAGGATTGTCTGTAAGTCTTAATTTTTTAAAAAACCATTCTTTTATTTTACCCCAGGCGTTTGACTTTGGTATCTGAATGCTACTTTTATCCTCCATTGCTCTAAATTAATAAAATCTCTATGCAGGATAACAATAAAATCTTGTTTGTTCTCAATAAAGGAGCAGGAAAAGATGGAGGTACAGATTGGCAGGAAATAATTAAAGAATATTTCTCTACCCGGGAAGTAAAAATTGATTTTTTTGAATTGCCAGATAAACCTTCGGTTCCTGATTTGAAAGCCTACATAGAAAAGCTGGACCCGCTCAAAGTGGTGGCCGTAGGCGGTGATGGTACGGTAACGTTAGTTGCTGGTATCATTGGCAATTCGTCCCGCCAGTTGGGCATACTTCCGGCAGGTTCTGCTAATGGAATGGCAAAAGAGGTGGGCATACCGGAAGACCCGGAGGAAGCCTGCAAGGTTGTGGCAGAAGGAAAAATTAAATGTTGTGATGCTATCCTGATTAATGAAAAAGATATTTGTATTCATATCAGTGACTTAGGTCTAAATGCCCAACTCATAAAATATTTTGATGAAGGAAAACTCCGCGGAAAATTAGGGTACATGAAGGTAATCATCCGTACGCTTTGGCACCGACAGAAAATGAAAGTTATCATTCAGACAAAAGATGTTGAAGTACGTAGAAAAGCATTTATGGTGCTGCTGGCAAATGCGAGTATGTATGGTTTTGGAACCGTCGTAAACCCAAATTCCCAATTGGATGATGGTTTATTTGAAGTTGTGGTGATACGGAAATTATCTTTACAGGCCTTATTAAAAATGATGATAAAACCAGGACCATTTAATCCCAGGCAGATAGAAATATTCCCCTCCACTGCTGTACAAATGCAGACGATGAGGCCTGTGCACTTCCAGGTGGATGGGGAATATAAAGGAAAAATTTCCGGCCTTAAAGCGACCGTGCTTAAACATTACATTAATATAATTTTGCCGGTTTAACCTGCTTACAAACTTGAATTTATAAACATTTTAGCACCTATGGCTTTGTCATGATCATATATATCATCAGCAAAATGTAATTTGCCGCTTTCGTCTACCCATGCTGTATAGTATGTGATTAAAACCGGGATAGGCTTACTGATTTTTACAAACTTTTCTTCTCCCGCATTCATGGCTTCACTTATTTTTTCCGGCGTCCAGGAATCATTATTTTGCAATACATAATTTGCCATTTTTTCCGGGTCACTCAACCTTATACAACCGTGGCTGTAAGCTCTTTTATCTTTACTAAACAAGCTTTTAGCAGGTGTATCATGAAAATAAATATTGTAACTGTTGGGAAAAAGAAATTTCACCTTGCCAAGGGAATTTCCCGGGCCAGGTTTCTGGCGTATAGACGGAACACCGCCCTCATCCCCGTTTATTTCCATATTCTGAGATTCCAGGTATCCAGGGTTTGAAGCTATTTTGGGCATTAATTCTTTTTTCACAATACTTACCGGCACATTCCAATATGGAGCAAAAACCACTTGGTTCATCATGCCCGTAAAAGTTACTGTATTATGACCTTCTTTTCCTACTACGACATTCATATCGAAAACTTTTTTCCCATCTTCCGTAGCATGCAAAATAAACTCCGGGATATTTACCAATAGGAAGCGGCCGCTGGGATCATTTACTAACCACTGCATACGCCCCATATTTACCAGGATTTGTTCTATCCTTGTAGTTACGGGCACATTCATATCTTTCACCTGCAGCTCGCTCAAGCTGCCATCTGCAGTATATCCAAAACTGGATTGAAAACTCATAATAGCATTCTTCAGTGTATCATTAAAAACTGCAGACGTATCATTTGCAGGCATATCGCCACTCATATGCAGGCGGCGCTTCAATGATACAATAGCAGGGCTGCTACTACCCGCTTTCACTTTTCTTACAGAAGCATCCACTACCGGCCAGCCACCGGCTTTTTGAATGTCCAGGTATTTTGCCATGGCATCCTGCAATCCTTTGTAGCGCTTATTTACATCTCCATAATACTTTCCGTCTTTGTGTTTTTTATTTACAAGGCTATCGCCCAAGTAAACAGGGTCAACTTTAAACCTTGGGATAAAACGCTCCATTTCTTTTCTCTTAATAAATCCATCCTCAATGCTGTTTAAGCTATACATGATGAAGTGCTGAGTCATTTTCAACTCCGTCTGCAATATTCCTTTGTTAGAAGGAGCCACAGTAAATTCATCCTGCTCTGCATAATCATCCATTTTTGCCTGCAAGGCTTTATCTTTTAAACTTGTATCCTTACTATAGGTTGTTTGATAATTATGCAGGTTCCAAAAGCCTCGAGCCTGTTCGGTCAGGCCGGTTGGTGTAAACCAGGCATATTGGTAGTTCCGTGAATTGTAAAAACTTCTCATGCGACGAATGATGACATCGCTGGCTTTTTCTTCTATAAAAAATTTTTCCATAGCAGCACTATCAAAAAATATATTATTATAAGCCACGGCAGGGGTTATACTATAATCCCTTTTAGTCATTTTTTTATCCAACTCACCTTTTTCTCCATCAGAGGAATCATTGGATTTGCCATTTGTATTTTGACCATCTCCATTGCAGGCTATAAACAAAGGAGAGAGGATAAAGGCTATAATTATTTTTTTCATATTTTCTATTGTTAACAAACGTTGTGCCTTTAGATTCTATTGTAGAATAATACAGATATTATTCACATTTTATAAGGCATTGAAAGACAGATATTAATAAGGAAAATATCAGGTGGGAATAATTTTCCCCCCAATTTAATAGGGCTTCCTTGATATACAGAGAGATTTAAACATGGTAAGGCTACAATATTTTATACTTTACATTCATTAATTTATTTATAAATGGTAGATAAATTTTCCGCAGACACAAAAAAATCCAAGGCAATAAAATTTTGTCATGCCATTAGTTTCAGGCACAAGAAAGTAAAAACAAGCGTTTTTAAAACCCCTGATTATTGCATTTGCGTAAGAAAAGTAAAATGCGAAATGTACCGCCCAGTCCTTAACCTTTTAATTTATGGGAGCAATTCAAATTTTCCTTGTAACCTTATATCCTGGGAGGAGGCACCAATCATTATTTCAAATTCTCCCGGCTCCGCAATCCATTGCAACTGGCTATTATAAAAAGATAATTTCTCTATGTCAATAATAAATTTAATGGATTTAGTTTCCCCTTTTTTCAACATAATTTTTAAAAAATCTTTTAACTCTTTTACTGGCCTGGATAAGGATGCAACTTTATCGTGCAGGTATAATTGCACAATTTCTTCTCCATCATAATCGCCTGCATTGCTAACATCCAGGCTGGCTTCCAATTTATCACCAGCTTTCATTTTCATTTTACTCAACCTGAAATTATTATAAACAAACTTTGTATAACTCAGGCCATATCCAAACTCATATGCGGGGTAAATGGAAAGATCTATGTAAGAGGAATTATAAATATGATTACTATCATTTTTTGCGGGCCGGCCCGTGTTCAGGTGATTGTAATAAATCGGTATCTGCCCGACACTACGCGGAAATGTGGAGACTAATTTTGCCGAAGGATTATATTCTCCGAATAACACATCAGCAATGGCATTACCTGCTTCACTACCTAACCACCAGGTGTATAAAATAGCAGATGCTTTTTCTTTTATGTCACTAAAAACTAAAGGACGGCCGGCATTAATGAGCACGACAATGGGCTTTCCTGTAGCCACTAATTCCCTGAACAAATCTTCTTGCACACCAGGTATAGTAATGTTACTCCGGCTCTTAGCCTCCCCGCTCATGTCTCTTCTCTCGCCTATACTCAGGATGATTACATCTGCCTGGCGGGCAACATTTACAGCTTCTGAAAATCCTGCTTTTCTTTCCTCTTCTATATCGCAACCTTTTGCATATAATAAATTTACATTGCCAATTTTATTTTGCAGGCCTTCCCATTGGGAAACAATAAAATTGGAATCTATACCAGGAATTTCGACATCCCAGAATCCTTTATTTTGTTTTAATTCTTTAACTAACGGTCCGATAAAAGCAATTGTCTTCAAAGATTTGGAAAGGGGTAAAATATTATTTTCATTCTTGAGAAGAACAATACTTTTAGCTGCGATTTGTCTGGCTATTTTAGCATGATCAGGATTGTTCATAGCGGCCTGTTCCCGTTGTGCATTGCAATACCTGAAAGGATCATCAAACAGCCCTAACTCAAATTTCTTTTGCAAAACTCTTTTTACCGCATCATCAATTAAAGCGATGGAAACTTTTTTATCCTTTACTAATTGCGCCAGGTTGTTTTTATAATTCCGGCTTTCCATATCCATATCACAGCCCGCATTTATGGCTGCCTGCGCAGCTTCGTATTCATTTTTTACATTGCCGTGGTTTATCATTTCGCCAACTGAACCCCAGTCACTCACTATAAATCCATTAAAACCCCATTTCCCTTTTAAAACATCCCGCATTAAATATTTATTTGCTGTAGAAGGCACACCATTTATATCATTAAATGAATTCATAAATGTTGCTACGCCGGCATCTACGGTTGCTTTGAATGGAGGAAGGTAAGTTTCCCAAAGGCTGCGTTCACTCATATCAACTGAGTTATAGTCTCGGCCACCAATAGCCGCACCATAGGCGGCAAAATGTTTTGCACAGGCCATAACCGAATTAAGTTCCCCCAATTTATTTCCCTGGAAACCTTTCACACGTGCAAAAGCGATTTTAGAACCCAGGTATGTATCTTCTCCTGCCCCTTCCATCACCCGCCCCCAGCGTGGGTCCCGGGCAATATCTACCATTGGTGCAAACGTCCAGTGTATGCCACTGGCACTGGCTTCAACAGCAGCTACACGGGCAGACATTTCCATAGCATCCAGGTCCCAGCTGCAAGCCTCTGCTAAAGGGATAGGAAATGTTGTTTTATAACCATGAATAACATCCTGCCCAAAAATTAAAGGAATTTTTAATCGGCTCTGCATAGCAATATTTTGCCAGCTGCGTGTCCTTTCCGTTCCCAATGTATTTAACAAGGAACCTACCATGCCTTTCCTTACCTGGTTTGCTTTATCATTATCTACGGTCATGGGGCCAGTAACCCTGTTGTCATCATTGTATTGATTGAGCTGGCCAATTTTTTCTTCCAACGTCATTAACTTCAATATAGAATCTACACGTTGCATAATGGTTTTATTTTGACCAGAACAAGATAATATTATTCCTGAAAACACGACAGCCAGGCCTAGCCGGGAAAAAGTTTTTACCATAATTATTATTTAATTAAATCAATTCTTTTATAAAATTCCTGCAGCACAAAAAAAGCTTTTTTCTTTTGACGGGTTGAAGATATTATGCCCATGCGGTTATACCCATCCTGGATGCCAGGGAGCACACGGCGTGCATGTGTTTACCAAAATATTTAATGTAGCCATTCAATTTTATTTAACCAGGTAAGGCTGCATCATTCGTTGCCATATTGCATAACCTTTATCATTCATGTGCAGCTTATCTTCCATAAAAATTTCTGCTGTAGGATTTCCTTCAGCATCCAGCATGGCATTCCAGATATTTACAAATGCGGTATATGGAAGGGGATCTATGTAATTTTTTATAAATTCATTGGCCTCCTTTTGCCTGTCACGCTGAGCCCATCTTGAAGGACTTGGCTTAATGGATACAAAAAGTACAGGTACATCCGGCATTAATTTCCTTATATCCGTATATAAAGTTTTGAAACGTTTAAATACCACCTGGGCGGTAATGGTATCTGAGGCAGCAATATCATTTTCCCCGGCATAGATGACCACCTGGCGGGGATGATAAGGAAAGATTATCTCTTTTTCATAATATATAACATCAGGCAAAGCAGAGCCCCCAAAGCGGCGATTGATAATGGGAAAAGATGGAAAACTTTCCTGGACATTTTCCCATTTCCTGAAAGATGAACTACCCACAAAAAGAAGCTGGTCTTTTACAGGAAAACGTAAGCTATCCTGTTTTTTAAAGTTAGCAATTTCACCAGCAAACCCCTGGGCATAGACGCTTGCAGTGCCACAAATTACAAAAAGGATAAATAATAAACTTCTGCTCATTTAAAGTGTTTTAATTGAGAGATAAATTTATACGGCCTGGCTACATTTTTTTAAAAAGTAAGTGTAGCGATGGAATGAGCGGGTGCCGTTACTTCTGCTGCCTGTCCATTAATCCACAGGTAATAAGGGGTCTGTTCCTCTCCCTGGTTCATAACAACTACGACAATTTTACCATTTTTATTTTTGAATGCCGTAGTAAGCAACTGGCTACGGCTGGCTGTACTACTAATCTTCAATGCGCCCGGTTTTATAAATTTAGAAAAATGCCCGATGTAGTAATAGGATGGTGTATAAATTATTTCACCTGTCCGCGTGTCTGCATGTACGGGTGCATAGCAAAAGTTCTGTACATGATTTGGGCCGCCTGTTTCATCTAAAAATATGTTCCAATCCGTCCAGGCAACTGTGCCATTATTAAAATCGTTTATCATAGAACGGCCATATCTTTCCCCGTTTGCCCATGTATTATAAATACCTGGTTTAAATGCTTCCGCACAACCTTCCGTAAAGATTAATTTTTTGGAAGGATATGCTTTATTAACGGCGCCAACATTTTGAAACATAGGTTGGCCACCGCTCCAGCTTTCATACCAGTGAAAGCCCATACCCCAGGCATATTTTGCCGCTTCCGGGTCTTCAAATATAGTGGCAGCACGGTGAGTCATCAGGTCACGGTTATGATCCCAGACGATAATCTTTTTAGTACCCAGGCCATTCTTTTGAATGGTTGGGCCCAGGTAATTTTTTAAAAAATCTCTTTCTTCTTCCGCAGAAAATATACATGATTCCCAGCGTTGTGTGGCCATGGGTTCGTTTTGAATGGTGAGCCCCCAGATAGGTATTCCCACTTTTTCATATGCCTTAATAAATTTTACATAATAGTTCGCCCAGCTTTGTGCATATTCCGGTTTCAAAGATCCGCCATGCAACATATCATTATTGGATTTCATAAAAGCGGGCGGGCTCCATGGGCTGGCATATAATGTAAGTTTTCCGCCGGCTGCTTTAATGGCTTTTTTAATAAATGGAATACGAAATGCTTCATCATGCGCTATAGTAAATGATTTAAGCAAGCTATCCCCTTCTTTTACATACGTATAACTTCCACTGCTGAAATCACAACTATGAATATTTGTGCGGGCAAGTGTATACCCAATTCCCTTTTCTGAATCAAAAAAAGATTTCAGTAATTCTGCCTGCTTTGCTTCCGGCATTTTTGCAAAAACTTCTGCGCTTGCATCTGTAAGCGCAGCACCAATTCCGAGAAATTCCTGGTAGGTTGTCTTCGGGTCTACAAAAACACAAATATCACGTTCAGAAGGTTGACCCATTTTCTTAAACTGAACTGTACCTGTTTTTGTCAACCGGTAATTTCCACTATCCGAAGTCAGGTAAACCGTGACTGTTTTCCCATTTACAGAAAAAGGTTTGCTATTTTTCTGAGAAAAAGCGAAGGAAGATGTCAAGAGAAAACCAAGCAAAAATAGATTCTTCATTATTTGAATTTTTTTTCCACAGCGTGGATTTTAAAAAAGAATTTAATTCCCCGGGATATTATTTTATTACTAACGAATAGGAACAAACGCAGAATGCGTAAAGTCTTTATTGCCAGGTGAACGTTCCCGCCGAGCCTGCCGGGATGCTGGTAAGCGCACTTTTGCCGTTAAAAAGAATATTAAATGTAATATCTGCACTGCCTTCATTCAATACGATCAAAACTTTCATTCCATCCGGACGCAAAAAAGCTGCAGTAAATAGTCCCCCATCCTGGGTACTGCTTATTCTTTTGGAGCCGGCCGGAACAAATTTTGAGGCCTGGGCAATTATATAATAAGACACATTTCTTGTTATCGTATTTCCATTGATTGTAATGGCTCCTTTGCATTGGGTACAACCACCGGGTGTATGTGGTTCATAATTTTGATCGCTGGCCAGGTTCCATTCAAGTGCCAGTTTACTCCAGTTGCGAACGGATCCGATAATAACATTTTTCATATGCCATTTGAAATCACCGTCAAAGCTACCATTGGAGCCTGTCCACTGCTCCGTCATATATAAATTCTTATCCGGGAAAGCAGCGTGTACACCTGATAAAGCGCTTATATCACCTGCGTATAAATGAAATGCTGAACCATCTATGAAAAAGCGGGCTGCGGCATCGTTGAGGATACTGATGGGGTAAGCCGCATTATCGCAATTATGATCCCATATTATAATTTTTGTAGAAAGTGCAGCTGCCTGAAAAGCCGGGCCAAGATTCGTTTTAATGAATTCTGCCTGCTGTGGCGCGGTCATCAGCATACTGGGATTGTTGCCTCCATGTTGTGGTTCATTTTGTATGGTAACAGCATTTATTGTAATTCCTTTTGCACTCATTGACTGGATATACTTCACAAAATAGTTTGCATAAGTGCTATAATATTGAGGCAATAAATAGCCGCCCATAGAGTTGCCATTATCTTTCATCCAGGTGGGCGGGCTCCACGGAGAGGCAATAATTTTCAGTGCAGGATTTATTTGAAGAATTTGTTTGAGTACGGGAATAAGATCCACTGTATCCTTACTTAAAGAAAAATTATTAAGGTTGGGATCAGTCTGGCCTGCCGGCATATCATCATAACTAAAAACCTGTTGGCTTAAATCAGAAGCAGCTATACTTATTCTTAAATAACTAACCCCTATACCATCAGGTCCGCTACCAAATATTTCATTGAGTAAACTTGTTCTGGATGCTGCATCTAACCGGTTTAGGAGGTAAGCACTTCCCCCGGTAAGATTGTAACCAAAACCATCCATCGTTTGATAAACACTGGAAGCATCTACAGCAATAACAGGGTAAGTGCTGGAAGAAGATGCGGTAAATGAAATTGTGCCGGTTTGTTTCTGCAGCAATACCGTTTGATTTGCTTTAGTCAACCAGAAATCAACATCATTCCGCGGGGGGGTAATGCCGCCACCCCCACCACCTGGCGGAACAACTGTACCACGAGATGATTTACTGCATTGCTGAAACAATAAAATCAGGCAAAATAAAATAGAAATAATACGTATGTATGAATGTTTTTTCATTATCAGCTTTTAAAATTTCCTGACAGAATTTTTCCGGGGAACAAAAAATAAAATAAGTGGAGGTGTTAACCTAAATAAGTAATTACGTCCACTCATTAATGATTGCTTACGAGAAAAAAACCTTGTCAAACAAAACTTATTTGATGATTGACCGTTATGGCCAACATTAATATTATTGATAGACCCTTACATAATCAATTTCCATCACGGCGCTGGTAAAAGCGGGATCCAGGGGACCTCCAAAATTGCCGCCCAATGCCATATTTAGTATTATAAAGAAATTGGCATTGAAGGGAAGGTTGCTGCTGTTAGCAAAATTATAAAAGAGCACATCGTCTACATAAAACTTGATATTACTGCTACTCCACTCAGCTGTGTATTTATGAAAAGAAGTAGTTGCGCCGGAAATTGTTGTCGTACTACCATCTCCGTTACTACCGGAATGACCGGGATGATGCAGCGTACTGTATATAACATTTAGTTGCCTGCCTAAGTGTTCCATTATATCAATTTCACCACAAGCCGGCCACGGAGTTGTATTAACATTATCTCCCAACATCCAGAATGCCGGCCAGGTACCTACGCCAGTCGGAAGTTTTATGCTCGCTTCTATTTTACCATATTTAAAAGAATATTTACCTTTCGTTACCAGGCGGGCAGATGTATAACTGCTACCTCCAAAACTTTCGGCTTTCGCAGTAATTTTTAAAGTGCCCCCGGATACTGAAGCATTATCTATCCTGTTAGTATAATTCTGTACTTCATTATTACCCCAGCCACCGGCACCGGTTTCGAAACTCCATTTATTAGGATCAGGCAGTCCACTGCCATCAAACTCATCTGACCATACAAGCCCAGCCGTAACAGAAACATTTATTGTTTTTGTTGCAGATGCTGTCTGGTTTGTAGAGCTTTTAGCGGTAACCGTTACTGTGTACAATCCTGTAGCTGTATAGCGATGACTTACAACTCCGGTAGTAGTTACTTCGGTAGCGTTATCACCATAATTAAACGTGTACACGACAGCGTTAGTTGCAGTAGCTGTGAAATTTACTATTCCACTATTATCCTGGCTAACAATCGCATTTAAGACAAGGTTCGCAGGAGGATTTCCATTTGGCGATGATGTCCCTTTTTTACTGCAGGAAAAAAGAGTAAAAAAACATATCGCCATTAAAAGAGTTCCTGATTTCATAGCTGGTTATTTAAAAAATAAATATGGAGGACAGTTTTGCCCTCCATAACAAAGAACAACCAAAACAGCCTTTAATAATTTTAAGGTGTTATTAATTTCATATACCAGGCATTACCTGTTTCTGTACCCTGCACACGCAAATACATTGTATTGGCTGTCAAAGACATAATTTCATAATTTTTTAATACAGCCCCATAACCGATAAAGGTGGAAGTACCATCCAGAGAAATGACACTGTTAGCCGGCCTTATAGTTGAAGGTAAAAAGGAGAATGAAGTGGTACCACCTGCATAAGGATAGCATGCTTCTCCCCCACTTCCAGGTATACCAGGCAACCCACCAGCCAGGGCACCAGTTTTAGTAAATGCGCCATCCGGTGTAATGGTTTGTAGCGTAAATGAAGTAGCACTTACCTGGGTAAATTTAAATCTTGCTGTATAAAAACAATTGCAACATGCTGCTTTTTCATTTGGCTGTGCAGCATACCATTCAGGTGTAGAAGAAGTATTGCTCCAGGGTCCAACACCAAAGTGCCCGACAACATCTTTGTCTATGCGCCAGGTTTTAGAAGTACCACCCGTAAGATTAGTTATTACTGAACCTGCTGGTGTATAACTAAATTTAACCGTAACTTCTTTTGTAATAGTAGATGAAGTTCCACCTTTACCATAAGCAACGAGCGTTATACGATATGTATTGGTACCGAGAGTTGAATATTTATGAGTGTCCGAACCTGAAGGTAAATAAACCAAATCGGGTGGGTTTGAATTGGCATCATAATCTACTTTATAAGAAAGTGCATTATCCGCACTTACTGTAATCTTTACATCACCGGAACCATCTCCATTAGGATTAGTGGCATCCTGACCCACAACGACTGCATTAATAACAAGATTGGAAGGCGCCGTAAGATCACCTAACGTATAGGTATCCTTTTTACATCCCAATACAAACAAGAGCAGGGATAGAAAACCTGTGAGATAAAATAATTTATTTTTCATGTTGTAAATTTTAGTTTGTTAGACGGATGTTATCGATGTAAATAATTTCCCCGGTTCCGTTTGCTATATCATTAAAACGCAATACCAGTTGACTGAACCTGGCGTTTGGACCTATCGCAGCAATTGTACTGAAATCAAACACCAGTTCCTCCCAGGCACCTGAGGTAGTAATAGGAATTTTGAGTACGGCAACCCCATTATTTGTGGCACCGGTATTTGCGACAGCAGCTTCCAATTCGACATTTATCTTTTTACCGATGTTAGCAGCACTTGGATTGTACACGAGCATTTTTAATTTCTTGCCCTGTGCCAGGTTTATGGGGATATTTAATGGGCTGTATGTACCGCTCCATACTTCTGCACCACCAGGTTTCTCATATTTACCTACTTTGGAACTCGTATTTAAACCGGCCACAAGTGGGTTGGCAACTTTAGAAAAATTTACACCACCAAATGTTCCAAAGAAATAATCCATATTAGGATCTTCAAAAGTTAACGGAAGACCAAATAGCGTTTTCGTATAGGTAGTGGTAGCAACACCCCCGCTTAAGGCAACTACTTTTAAAACGTATGGACCACCCGATGGGTAAATATGAGCAGGAAGTGTTTGTCCTACTGCCATAGGTGTCCCTACTTCATTAGCCACATCTCCATAATACACCAGGAAAGAATTGGCATACAATGCTGTTGCACTTACAGTGGCATCACCACCTACGTTTACATTAAGATTTTCTGGTGCACGATAAGTAAGAGAAAGCGGATAGGCATTAACGGTAGCCTTGCCTGCCAGGTCATAAGAAGTGATGGTTACAGTATATGATCCTTCGGGGTACGCATGCGTAGTACTTTCACCCGGTAAGATTATAGCCGATGCAGAGGAGCCAGTGCCTTGCCCGTATTCCACTTTAAAAGTAGAAACGCCTTCACCCAGGGGGGTAATCTTAACCTTCCCGGAATTATCATTGCTGATATCAAAGATTTTAGAATAATTCGCGGACCCGACAGAATTAAGAAAAGAAGTATCTGATTGTATACCATCTTCTTTGGCACAACTGCTAAGAATAATTAAACCAAACACAAAGCCGAAAATATTTTGAAGTTTTTTCATAATTAATTTTTTTTGTCTTTATTGTGGGTAGCCAGGGTTTTGTACAAGTTTAGTGCCTTGTAATTCCCGGAATGGAATCGGGAACACTTCATTTTTGTTAGGTGTGAAACCACGTGAGGCGAGCACAGTAGCTGCATCTCCCCAGCGAACGAGATCAAAGAAACGATGGCCTTCACCTGCAAGTTCCAGGCGTCGTTCAGCTTTTATAGCGGCTAAACTTACCGGTACTGATCCCAGGCCAACTCTCGCACGAACTGCATCCAGCAGAGCTTGTGCCCTGGCCCCTGTAGAACCTAAGGCTTCAGCTTCCATCAGGTAAGTATCCGCCAGGCGGATGACATAAGTATCCTGTTGAAAATTTAATTCTAAAGCACCTCCTCCAGTTCTTACATCAGATAACCTCGGTAAAAATTTATTCAAAAAATAACCGGTATTCTGGTATCCTTCAATGTAGTCTGCCTGCCCTGCCGCTTTCAACGATTTCAAATCAAAAACGGTAGCATTGAAACGGGGATCCGTTTTAATAACATTGTAAAAGTTATCTGTCCACACATTAAAACTCCAACCCGAAGAAATAGCAGGGGCACTGGAACCAGCAGGACGGGAATAACTTCTTGGCCCTACCATTTGGTTTACTGTATTACCTTCATCATTACTAGCGCCCCACCAATTCCAATCAGAATTTCCCTGGCTACTATGTGTAGCCTCTATGATAGACTCTTTATTAAACTTATTGGAGAAAACCCAAAGACTGGCAAAACTTGATAATAATTGATAACCATAAATACTCGTGCCACCCGGTGTGCCGTTTACATCAGCAAATTGAGCCGCTGCAAGGGTATTTTTATTATCATATAAATAAACTTTACCCAGCAATGCCTGTGCAGCACCTTTAGTCATTCGCCCGGCTTCTGTCATAGGAGGAACGGTAGGCGGTAAAACTGCAATAGCCTCTGTTAAATCTTTTTCTATCTGCTCATAAACGCTGGCAGAGGGTGCCTGTGTAACCTCATATAAATTAGTTGCCGTAAGGGGCTCCAATAACAAAGGAATATTTTTAAACATCCTCACCAGGTTAAAATAATATAACGCACGCAAGGCCTTTGTTTCTGCGACATACCGGGCTTTAAGCGTAACATCCATTTCTGTATTGGGAAGTTTTCCCAGTAAAGTGTTGGCTTTAAATATTGCCTGGTAATGATCATTCCAGAAACTGCCTGGCATGATGGTAGGATTGATAGTGTAATTTGAAAATCCTTGAATACCTGCACCATCTGTAGCCCCGCCACCGCCGGCAAAATTATCATCAGAGCCGGCATTCATCATGGTTATCATATTTTCAAAACCACCGGAATTTTTACGCATACCATCGTACACGCCTACCAGCGCACTAAAAGCCTGGGATTGATTTTTATAATAATTCTCTGTAAGAAACTGCCCCTGGGGAGTTACATCAATAAAACTTTTCTTGCACGAAACAACTGTAGCAAGAACTAGAAGTCCTAGAAGCAGGTGATTTAATTGAAATTTTTTCATTGTAAGATTTTTAATTATGAATAGCAATCATCTTCCGGATTAAAACTGGAGTTGAACCCCACCTATGAAAGACCGGGCCTGGGGATAAATTCCCTTATCAATACCAAATACTCCACCTCCAATCTCCGGATCATACCCGGTATAATTTGTAAGCGTTAATAAATTTTCTGCAGTAACATAAAAACGAAGTTTTGTAGCCCCGATTTTATTCAACATACGGTTATGGAATGTATAGCCTACGGAAACCACTTTAAGGCGGAAATAATCCCCGTCTTCCAGGTAGAAATCAGACATATTTCCAAAATTTCCATTGACATCAGAACTGGTTAGCCTGGGATAGGTATTAGATGTGCCATCGCCCGTCCATCGGCCTAAAGCTTTACGCTGATAGTTAGAATTCCCTATATCGAGCCTGCGCAGGCCCTGGAATATTTTATTACCAGCGGCACCTTGTCCAAAGACCATCAGGTCTACTCCTTTATACTCTAAATTAACCGTAGCTCCAAAAGTGTATTTTGGAATATTTGTACCCAGGAATGTTTTGTCATTTCCATCAATAACACCATCTCCATTAATATCTTCCCAACGGAAATCGCCGGGCTGGGCACCTGGTTGAATAAGACCTCCGCCAGAACCTTTGTAAGCAATTACTTCCGCCATATTCTGGAAAATTCCATTTGTTCTAAAGCCATAAAATGAATTATAAGACTGGCCTACCTGCGTGCGGGTAACCTGGCCCATAGATTGGAATGAGGCATCACCTGATATAAAATTAGTATCAGATGCTACATAAGTTACCGTGTTTTTAAGGTAAGCGACATTTCCACTAACAGTAAAGTTTAGTTGTCCAAAACTTTTACGATATTCCAGTTCCAGTTCCACGCCGGTATTTTCCATATCAGCAATGTTAGCTACAGGAGCTGTAGATACGCCTACATACCCTGGAATAATTATAGGGCGCAGAATCCCTTTGGTTTTTTTCTTATACCAATCTGCTGTAAGATTAAAGTTGTGAAACAGTTGCGCATCTATACCTATGTCTGCCTGTGAAGTTTCTTCCCAACGTAAATCCGGGTTATCCAGGCTTGAAGGTGCATAACCGGTAATTATATTTCCGGAATTGCCCAAAGTATAATTAAAGCCTCCATTAACAGTAGAGAGGTAACCAAAATCGC
>JBDSWG010000218.1:0-7260 GCA_039926825.1 Ferruginibacter sp. | reverse complement strand
TTAATTGGATTAAATTTTACTTCTTTCGCTCAAACAAAAACTGCCGCTGACCCCAGCAGTATTACGCAGCCAAAGTTGATAAAATTTTACCCCAATCCTGCCACGACGGTTGTCAATTTTGATTTCCAGCGGGGCTATGAAAAATCTTTCAATATAGAAGTTTACAGTGCACTCGGCAAACTCATGTACGAGTCTAAAAATATCCCTTCCCGTTTTAATTTAAACCTGGACGCTTTTTACAGGGGCATTTACTATTTCCTGCTTCGTGATAAAAACGGGGTCATTGTCGAGTCCGGCAAATTCCAGGTTGTAAAGTAATTTCTTTCCATTAAGTTTTTCTTAAAATGCCATTTTGGCTTAGTCTTTTGCTTGGCAGAATGTTTGACTAACGTACCTTTGCAAACATTTTTAAAGCAAGTATTATGAGCGATAATTATTCTCCCGAACATGATAATGAAGAAATGAACATCAATGCGGATGCGGATGTTCCCGGAACCACACACCTTAGCAATGACGAAGCTACAGTAGAAGCGGAGCATGAAAAAGCCCTGAACGAACTGGATGAACAAAAAGAAAAATACCTGCGCCTGTTTGCAGAATTTGAAAATTATAAGCGCCGTACCTCAAAAGAAAGGCTGGAATTAATGCAGGTGGCTGGTAAAGACATCCTTGTTTCCTTACTCGATGTGGCAGATGATGTAGACAGGGCCGAAAAACAAATGCAGGATAGCACAGACCTGGAACAGGTAAAAGCCGGGAACCAGCTGGTATTTAATAAATTCCGGAGTACTTTACAGAAACAAGGTCTCACCATTATGAAAAGTATAGGTGAAAAATTTGACGTAGAGAAGCATGAAGCCATTACAGAAATTGAAGCAGGTGAAAAAATGAAGGGCAAAGTGGTTGATGAAATTCAAAAAGGATATTACCTCAATAACAAACTAATTCGGTTTGCCCAGGTTGTTGTGGGCAAATAAGAGGTAAAATAAAAACATACATGAAAAGAGATTATTACGAGGTTTTAGGGGTTTCAAAAAATGCATCTGCTGATGAGATTAAGAAGGCGTACCGCAAAGTGGCTATGCAACATCACCCCGATCGCAACCCCGGTGATAAACAATCCGAAGATAAATTTAAGGAGGCAGCCGAAGCATATGAAATTCTGAATGACGGGGATAAAAAAGCACAATACGATCGCTTTGGACACAATGCTTTTGCAAACGGCCGTGGACGCGGTGGTGCCGGGGGAGGAATGAATATGGATGATATCTTCAGCCAGTTTGGGGATATTTTTGGTGATGATGCGTTTGGAAGTTTCTTTGGAGGCGGTGGGGGTGGCCGGCGTGGGCAAACGAGCCGGGGTACAGGAAGCAGGGGCTCTAACCTCCGCGTAAAAATAAAATTGAGTTACGAAGAAATAGCCAAAGGCGTTTCTAAAACTATCAAAGTAAAAAAATATGTTGCCTGCACGACCTGCCAGGGTAGCGGTGCCAAAGATAAAAACAGTGTGCAGACCTGTAATCAATGCAATGGTAACGGGCAGGTAAGAAGGGTGCAAAATACTTTCCTGGGCCAGATGCAGACGGTAACCACTTGCCCGGCTTGTAACGGTGAAGGCACCACGATTACTGCCAAATGCGGTACCTGTAAAGGTGACGGCAGGGTGTATGGTGAAGAAACCGTTTCTATTGACATACCTGCGGGTGTGCAGGAAGGCATGCAGCTGAGTGTACAAGGCAAGGGTAATGCCGGCGAGCGGGGCGGCAGTAATGGTGACCTGATTGTTTTAATAGAAGAAGAAGTACACGCACAATTGCACCGCGATGGGCTGAATGTGGCTTATGACCTTCATATCTCTTTTCCTGACGCCGTATTTGGTATGCAGGTAGAAGTGCCAACGATTGACGGAAGGGCAAAGATTAAAATTCCCGCTGGTACGCAAAGTGGTAAAATTTTTCGCCTTAAAGGCAAAGGCTTCCCTCACGTAAATAGTTATGAAAAAGGCGACCAATTAATCCAGGTTAATATCTGGACGCCCCAGCATTTGAGTGAAGATGAAAAGTCGATTATGGAAGGTCTGAAGACTTCTGACAACTTTGAACCCAGGCCAGAAAAAAATGATAAATCCTTCTTTGACAAAGTCAGGGAAATGTTCAGTTGATAATCCTATTCATCCCGGCCTATCACCGGGATTTTTTTATGCATTTATATGACTACAGCCTGATGATTATTCGCTAATTTGCCGGCAGCATGCTTCAAAAACTTCACATTCGCAATTATGCAATTATTGATGACTTGCAGGTAAATTTTACCCGTGGACTAAATATTATTACCGGGGAGACAGGGGCAGGTAAGAGTATTCTCATGGGCGCCCTTAATCTTATACTCGGTAGCCGGGCAGATGCCTCATCACTTTCTAGCGGCAGCGGCAAGCTTATAGTGGAAGGATTTTTTAAACTGGAAAACAATGCAGATATTGAATCTTTTTTTGTAGATAATGATTTAGATAAGGAAGATGAAATTATACTGCGACGTGAAATTTCATCTGCTGGAAAATCACGGGCTTTTATAAATGATACGCCCGTTAATCTTACACAACTACGCCAACTCGGCCTTATGCTGGTAGATTTACACCAACAATTTGATACACTGGATTTAGCCAGCCAGCATTTTCAAAGTGATGTGCTGGATGCAATGGCCGGAAATTTATCGCTGTTGTCAAAATACCGGAATACTTACCAGCAATATGCACAGGCCAGGAAATTATTCCAGGAACTGGAAGCCCGGCATAATCAATTACAAAAAGAACAGGATTATAACCAGCATTTATTTGACGAACTGGAGGCATTGTCTTTACGGGAAAATGAAATAGAAGAAACGGAAGAAGCTCTGAAACTGATGACGCATGCGGAAAATATTAAAGAGCAACTGAATATTATTTCCGATACACTGTTAGAGGGAGAATCGCCGCTGACGAACCAGCTTAAAATATTAGTTAATCAGCTTAAGCACCTGGAGTCTTATCATGCCGGTATTGCGGTCCTTTCAGAACGCCTTAGTTCCGCAACCATAGAACTGGATGATATTGCGGGTGAAATATACCAGGTAAATGAAAAAATTGTTTATGACCCCGCCCAACTGGAAGCCTTACACGAAAAACTTTCACCGGCCTACAAACTATTGAAAAAACATGCCGTGCAAACGACGGCAGATTTGCTTTCTATAAAAAACGGCCTGGAGGCAAAACTGGAACAGTCTACATCTCTCAAAGATGAAATGGAACGTGTAAAAACACATCTGCAATCATTATATGAGGAAGCTTTCCAGCTCGCAGAAAAACTATCATTGAACAGGAAAAGTACAGTTGCAGGGTTTACAAAATCTGTACATGATTTATTATTTCGCGTGGGAATGCCGGGTGCACGCATACATATTGAAATAATAAACCAGGCTATGGGTACTTCCGGAATAGATAACATCCGTTTTCTTTTTGATGCTAATAAAACAGGTAAAATGGAACCTTTGCAGAAAGTGGCCAGCGGTGGGGAACTAAGCCGCCTCATGCTAAGCATAAAATCTTTAGTGGCGAAAAAACTTCAGCTACCCACATTAATTTTTGATGAAATTGATACCGGCATCAGTGGCGAAGCAGCCCGGCAGGCTGGCCTAATCATGAAAGATCTTTCAGGGCAACACCAGACAATAGCCATTACGCACCAGCCACAAATTGCAGCAAGGGCAGATTATCATTTGTTTGTCTTTAAAGAAAAAGTGAAAGACAAAATGGTAACTTCTGTCATTCACCTGCAAAATGATGAGCGTGTTCTGGCAATTGCAAAAATGCTAAGTGGTGAAAAGCCGACAGCTGCAGCTTTACAGAATGCCAGGGAAATGGTGAATAATTAATACCATTCAACAGTTTAATATGCAAAAGGCTGGTGTTTTTATTATTTTGATTTTCATCTTGTTCCTGGGCTATTCTATGCACAAACTCATAAAAAAGTTTATAAACCCGCGAGACTCTGCCAGTCATGCTCTTTTATTTTTCCTCGCTCATTTCATCGGTATTTTTATACTGGCATTTATTACTTCGCTGGCGATACTAAAACTGGGGCGTTTTTTAATTCAAGCTTAAAAATTTAGTTTTACGATAATATTCAACTTTTCAAAAAAATAAGATCGATATGAGTCATCAATTGCTTAAAGGAAAAAAGGGAATTATTTTCGGTGCGCTGGATGAAAAATCCATTGCCTGGATTACGGCACTTAAATGCCATGAGGAAGACGCTTCCATTGTGCTCACTAATGCGCCTGTTGCTATGCGCATGGGTGAAATAAATAAACTGGCAGAAAGGATTGGCGCCCCGGTTATTCCCTGCGACGTAAGTAATAATGATGATGTAAATAATTTGATAGATAAAGCCATGGAGCATTTTGGAGGAGGCTTTGATTTTATTTTACATTCCATCGGCATGAGCCTGAATGTAAGGAAGGGTAAGCACTACACGGAAATTGATTATGGATTTAATGAAAAAACTTTAGGCATATCTTCCATGAGCCTGCACCGCGTGCTGGCTTCGTGTTATAAAAAAGATGCGCTCAATGAAGGCGGAAGCGTTGTTGCCCTCACCTATATTGCAGCGCAACGCGTCTTCCCGGATTACAATGAAATGGCAGATGCCAAAGCTTTACTGGAAAGTGTTGCCCGCAGTTTTGGATATCATTACGGTGTGAGGAAAAAAGTGCGTATTAATACAGTATCACAATCACCCACCCGTACCACTGCAGGAAGTGGTGTGAAAGGTTTTGATGGTTTTATAAACTATGCTGAAAAGATGAGCCCGCTGGGAAATGCCAGTGCAGAAGATTGCGCTAATTTTTGTGTTACGTTGTTCAGTGATTTTACCCGTATGGTTACCATGCAGAATTTATTTCACGATGGAGGTTTTTCCTTTACCGGTGTAACGCAGGGTGTAATAGAACAAATGGAAAAATAATTCAGCCGTTTATTTTCGGCTTCACAAGATTATTATATCAAATAAAAAAAAGCCTTTTCGGGGCTTTTTTTTATTTGCATAAATAGCTAATTAATATTCATCTTCATTAAAAAAGAAATCTTCCTGGCTGGGATAATCCGGCCAGATATCTTCCAGACCTTCATAAAGGTCTCCCTCATCTTCCAGTTCCTGGAGATTCTCAATAACTTCAATAGGTGCACCACTCCGGATGCTATAATCAATTAATTCATCTTTAGTGGCGGGCCAAGGTGCGTCTTCGAGGTGAGAGGCTAATTCAAGTGTCCAAAACATTATGTATATGGGGTTTAATTTTTTGCAAATGTATATGTTCACAGCTAATATCCAAAAGTGTTTTTTCAGGCCATGCTGTTTCACTCGTTGACTCAAGCGTAGTGCCAGAAATTATCACTAGATGCTTGTCCTCAAAAAATTAGTCTCTTTCCGTAATCTTAGTCAGAATGATTTATTTTCGGCACATGTTAACGGCAACCAACATTCACAAAAAATACGGTAAATTGGAAGTATTGAAAGGGGTGGACATGACAGTGAATAAAGGAGAAATCGTTGGAATTGTAGGCTCTTCCGGAGCAGGCAAAAGTACGCTCCTGCATATTTTAGGCACCCTGGATAAACCAGATGCCGGTGAGGTAAGGCTGGAAGGCGTTAATATAAATACCCTGAAGTCTAATGCGCTGGCAAAATTCCGAAATAAACAAATTGGGTTCATTTTCCAGTTCCATCATCTTTTGCCGGAGTTTTCGGCCCTGGAAAATGTAAGTATCCCTGCCTGGATAGCCGGGAATTCAAAAAAAAATACCGCAGCAAGAGCAGAAATGCTATTGGAAAAAATGGGGTTAGGCGGAAGGTTGCACCATAAACCACAGGAACTTTCCGGTGGAGAACAACAGAGAGTAGCTGTTGCCCGGGCGCTGATCAATCAACCAGCCATCGTAATGGCAGATGAACCTACCGGAAACTTAGATTCCGCCAACGGCAAAGAACTGCACCAGCTATTTCTCAACCTGAGAGACGAATGGAAACAAACTTTCTTAATTGTTACGCACAATGAAGATCTGGCCGGAATGTGCGACCGCATTGTACACATGAAAGATGGTAAAATTGTTGGGTAGGGTTAACCGCTTAATAGAACCCTCAGTCGGCTGGCCAATTTCACCGGGTCTGGCAGCATAGCTTTTTCCAACAAAACATTCATAGGCACAGCAGGCAGATTTAGCGCACCCATTACTTCTACCGGTGCATCTAAATATCGAAAACAGGCATGAGAAATCCTTCCCGCCAAAGCTTCAGCAAAGGAATTGTTCTGCTGTTCTTCAGTAAGAACCAGGCATTTGCCGTGCTTTTTCACGGTTTCAAATATAAGTTCTTCATCCAGTGGAAATAAAGTACGGAGGTCAATTATTTCAATTTGTCCCGGAAAGTTTTTTGCTGCTGCTTTAGCCCAATAAATGCCCATCCCATACGTAATAATGCAGCAGGAATCTCCTTCCTCCATACGCTCTGCCGATGACTTGAGTACCACATCTGCTTTACCTAATGGAATTATATAATCTTCTGAAGGCTCCGCCCGGCGGGCATCTTCTGTACCTGGCACTTTACTCCAGTATAACCCTTTGTGCTCCAGCATAACCACCGGGTTAGGATCCAGGAAAGCGGCTTTCATCAGGCCTTTCATATCTGCTGCATTGGAGGGGTAAACGATTTTAATACCTTTTATTGTCAGGAGTGTACTTTCTATGCTGCCGCTATGGTAAGGGCCACCACCGCCATATGCTCCGATAGGCACGCGGATGAGTGTTTGTACCGGGAATTTTCCACAACTCAGGAAACAACTTTTAGAAATTTCTGTCACAAGCTGGTTCAGGCCCGGGTAGATATAATCTGCAAACTGAATTTCTACAATCGGTTTCAATCCCACAGCACTCATACCCACAGTACTGCCAATGATATAGGCTTCCTGGATGGCGGTATTGAAAACACGGTGATCTCCAAATTTTTCAGCCAGCGTTGCTGCCTCGCGGAAAACACCGCCCAGCCTGCGCCCTACATCCTGGCCATATAATAATGCTTCGGGATTTTTTTCCATAATTTCTCTTATGGCAAATAAAGCAGCATCCACCATCATTATTTTTTCCCTACCCGTTGGTTCTTTTATTCCTTTTTCTTCCACAACAGGCGTAGGTGCAAAAACATGAGATGAAACCATAGTTTCATCTGGTTCAGC
>JBDSWG010000217.1:0-9223 GCA_039926825.1 Ferruginibacter sp. | reverse complement strand
AGCACCACGAACAGGCACTCGTACCTGGAAATTTAAAATGCAGAATGCACGGGATGTTTCCTGGGCTTCTTCCAAAGCATTCATTTGGGATGCTGCCCGCATTAATTTACCGGAGGGCAAGAAAGCCCTGGCGCAGAGTGTTTACCCGGTAGAAAGTGCTGGAACCGCTGCCTGGGGGCGAGCTACAGAATATACCAAAGGCAGTATTGAAAATTACAGCCGCCGTTGGTTCGTTTATCCCTATCCGGTAGCAACTAATGTCGCTGGTAATATCAGCGGCATGGAATACCCCGGTATCGTTTTTTGTGGTGCGTCGGCAAAAGGGGAAGGTTTGTTTGGGGTCACTGATCATGAGTTTGGCCATACCTGGTTTCCTATGATAGTAGGAAGTAATGAAAGGAAATATGGTTGGATGGATGAAGGTTTTAATACTTTCATCAATACCCTGGCACATGATGATTTTAATAAAGGCGAATACAAAAGTCAGCCTATGGACATGAAGATGATGTCAATGTATATGTTCGGTAAACAATCTGAACCTATTATGACGACACCGGATGCCATGAAAGAATTCAATATAGGTTCTGCATTATATTATAAGCCCGGGTATGGGTTAGAACTTTTGCGAAATAATATTTTAGGGCCCGAGCGTTTTGATTATGCCTTCCGTACTTATATACAGCGCTGGGCATACAAACACCCAACTCCCTGGGATTTTTTCCGCACTATGGAGAATGTGGCAGGGGAGAACCTTGGCTGGTTCTGGAAGGCTTTGTTCCTGGAAAATTACCAATTAGACCAGGCTATAACCAGTGTAACATACGAAAAAGGGTTACCTGCAAATGGTGCCATCGTAACACTTTCTAACCAGGAAAAAATGGCCATGCCTGTACTGCTGGAATATGAAACTGTTTCCGGCCAGAAAGGTAGCATTCAATTGCCCGTAGAAATCTGGAATAATACTTCTACATTCAAAGTAAAACTTCCGGTTAAAGAAGAACTAAAATCAGTGAGCATAGACCCGGCTCGAATATTTCCGGATATGAATTTTGCAAATAATAAATGGGCTCCAGGTAAATAAAATCAGGGATTTTTTTCATTTGGTACGCCCGGGCTTGTGCGCCATTTCCCTTTTTTCAGATAAAGAAAAGACATTAGGAAAATGGCGCTCCAATATACAAATTCATTGCTCCACGCAACTGCCAGGGACACATAATGCAGCTTCATAAAATACCAGGTATAGCCCATGTATAAAGAGATGGCAACAAATTCAATAACCAGGTTAACCCGTGTTTTTCCTGTGCCCGTTACACCATTCAACCAAACATTTGCCATACTCATAAGCAGAATACCGGGACCGACTACACGAATTACAGGAATAGCAGTCTGCACAAATTCTTCCGGCTGACCAAAAAGGCTGAAAAAATAATGTGGGAAAATGTTAAGCAGGGATGCCAATACCAGGCTACATCCCAAACTCCAGTACATGATTCTTTTAATGGCGATCAAAACCATTTCTTCCCGGTGTTGCCCCATCAGGTTGCTGACTATAGTGTTACAGGTGCTGGCAAAAGACCACACAAAAACACCGGCCAGCCCGAAGACATTACGCATCGTATTGCTGATGGCTTTTGCGATAATGCCCCGGGCTTCTATCAGGAGAAAAAATATAAACCAAGTACTTACACTCATAATGTATTGCAGCACCAGGGGTAATGAAATATTTAAAATTTTTCCCGTTGTTATCGGGTTATAACTAAAACGGTGCAATAATTTATATTCTTTCCTCAGACCCGTACTCAACAGCACCAGCCAGATAGAAATCATAGATAAAAATTCGGCGATTACTGATGCCCAGGCTGCACCGTTAAAACCCATTTGGGGAAAGCCCGCTTTGCCAAATATCAGGACGTAATCGAACAAAATGTTGGTTACCGTTTCCGTAATAAATCCAACTAGTAACCAGCGGCTGTTAAGGGATGAAATCAGGAAAGCATTTCCCATCTGAAAGAGGAATAAAAATGGCAAACCTATTATCCGGATACGCAAGAACGACATCTCCAGCTTGTAGGAGAGAGGATCCGTTGCACGCGATAAAATAGTAGGTGCCACTAGCCACGTGAACAAAATACAGGCGGTCGAAAATACGAGGCTGATGATAATTCCCTGGGAAAGTATAATTGAAAACCGGCTTGTCTTTCCGGCGCCTGCCTCCCGGGAAAATACATTTTGCATTCCGGCATTTAACCCGTTTCCGGCAACTGCAAAGATGAGGTAAAATACGCCGGTGATGCCGGCATTCGCTAACGCTTCTGTGCTGAGTTGACCCAGGAAAATAGCATTTGTAAGCCAGTTTACCTGCGGTATAAGAATGGAAAGCGTGATGGGTAATGCGATTGAAAGGATTTGCTTATGGCTTACATCCACCTTTAAATCTCTATGTATGCCTGCAGTTGCCATAAAGTCTGCAAAATTATCTTATTTTGCCAGCTTAAAAACGACATTCTGGAAAAGCTTTTTCATATTGAAGGGCCGAATAACGGCAATGCAGACATTTCATTGGTTGCAGAATTATCTCCCGGGCAGGTATCAATTGTTGCCGTTGATAATGAAAAAAAAATTATTCATAGTTGGCTGTATTATACTTATGCTAAAAATATCAGCCAGCAGGAAAGAAACCTGGAACTTGATTTTTTCCTGGAAAATGAGGCGTTTTTTCAGCAGCCATTTTCGTCTATACATGCCTGTTGTAACAGCCGGGAAACAGTCTTGATTCCCCAGGAATTTTACAGCGGTCCGGTGGCAATGCAAGCCATCACCTTACAATATGGATATACTAACCCTCCGTCTATACACAGCAACTCTGTGAAATCAGAAGATGCCTATATTGCCTACACGTGGGAAAATACTGCCTTGGATACGTGGTTGCAAAAATTTCCTTTAAGCATCCGGCATCATTCTTCTGCTTTGCTTCTGCAAGCTTCCATACATGAAGGAGATTATATGCAATGCTACATATCTGCACGCTGGCTGAAAGTGATTGCTTTTAAAGATGGAGTATTACAACTGCTGCAAAATTTTCCTTTTGAGACGCCGGCAGATGCGGCGTATCACCTTCTAAATACATTTGCACAAACAGGTTTAGATCCTAAGGAAAATAGCCTGGTCATTTTTGGCCTCATAGATGAAGACTCTTCGCTTTATGTGGAAATATATAAATATTTTGTGCATATCCGTTTCCAGGAAAATGTGGAGCCATTCACGCTGGATGAAGGATTGAAAGAAATCCCCTTACGGTATTACAGTGCTTTAATTCAAATGGCAAAATGCGTATAATTAGTGGTACACATAAAGGGAGGCGAATTTCTCCCCCAGCCAAAATGCCTTATACACGCCCCACAACGGATATTGCAAAAGAAGGATTGTTTAATATTATTCAAAACAACTTTGATATAACGGCGATGCATACCCTGGATTTATTCGGAGGTACTGGCAGCATTAGTTATGAACTGGCCAGCCGGGGGGCGGCTGCACTCACCATCGTGGAGAAAGATCCGGCTATGTATGATTTTATAAAAAAAACTGCGGCCTTACTGGAACTGGAAAATTTCAAGGTGGTGAAAGCTGATGTTTTTAAATTTATACAATCCGCTGTTTCCGGTTACGATTTTATTTTTGCGGGCCCGCCGTATGCGCTGGCTTCTATAGATGAACTGCCTTTACAAGTTTTCAAATATGACTTATTGAATGTTGGGGGCTGGTTTGTATTGGAACATACCCCACGGAATGACTATAAAAAATTTGAAGGTTATCGTAGTGAAAGAAATTATGGCACCACCATATTTTCTATCTTTATCCGCGAAGCATCAGCATAATTATGGATAAGTTAGGTTACAGGAAATTATACCGCGTCAAAAGGGCAGCCCTGGCCCAAAGTGAAATGCTTAAGTTTATTGATTTAATACTGATACAATTCCAGCAATTAAAATTAGAAATTCCTGATGTCCTCATGACGTATGCGGCATCGGAAAAATTAAAGGAATATGATCCGCGAGTGGTAGTAGATTATTGTTTTTTTAAAAACCCAGCTTTGCGGCTAGCCTATCCCGTTATGTTGTCGGATAATGGCATGCAGGCGGTAGAAGTAAAAGAAGACACGTCATTTATTGAAAATGATCGCGGCATTGATGAACCCGTAGATGGCATGGTGCTTAGTCCTGCGGAGCTGGAAATGATTTTAGTTCCGGTCCTGGCTTTTGACGTTTACGGTAACCGTGTGGGCTATGGCAAAGGATACTATGACAGGTATCTTGCTCAAACAAATCCTGGCTGCACAAAAATAGGCTTCAGTTTTTTTGAAGCAGAAGAATCAATACCTAAGGAGCATACTGACGTTCCGCTGGATTATTGCATAACCCCGTCGCAGGTATATACCTTTACGCACAAATAATATTTACTTGCTCAAAAGTTTCCGATACCTGTTGTTTCCGTTGTCCATGATTTATGGTGCCATCATCTGGGTACGCAACTGGCTTTATGATAAAAATATTCTCAGGTCTTCCAGCTTTAATTTTCCAATTATCAACATAGGAAACCTCGCCATAGGGGGCACTGGCAAAACACCCATGACTGAATACCTGGTAGAACTTTTACTGCCGGCATACAAAGTGGCCATCCTTAGCCGGGGATACAAAAGAAAAACGCAGGGTTATGCATTAGCCACAGATACTGCTACAGCGTTGGAAATTGGCGACGAACCCATGCAGTTTCATAAAAAATTTCCTGGTATACCCGTTGCCGTTGGCGAAGAAAGGGTAGTGGCTATTCCCCAACTCCTGCATGACCGACCAGAGACAGAAGTTATCCTGCTGGATGATGCTTTTCAACACCGGCAGGTTAGAGCCGGGTTAAATATCCTGCTTACAGAATGCCAAAATCTTTTTACCCGCGACTTTATTATGCCCGCAGGCGATTTGCGGGATGTAGCTTCCAGCAGTAAACGGGCAGACATCATTATTGTTACCAAGTGTAAGGATAATTTAAGTGCTGCCAGCCAGGCAAAAATTTCACACGAATTAAATCCTAAAGATCGTCAGCAGGTTTTTTTTACTGAGATGGAATACGGCACCCCTTACAGCCTGGAAAATGGGGATCCTTATTACATGACCGGGGTTACGGATGTTTTACTGGTTTGCGGAATAGCGAATCCCAGGCCTTTGCAAGACTATCTTACAAGTCACGTTCACAGTTTTGATATGTTGCGCTTTGCAGATCATCATATTTTTAAAATTGATGATCTCAAGTCTATTAAAACCCATTATGCCCGAATGGATGATAAAAATGCAATTATAATAACTACGGAAAAAGATGCCGTAAGGCTGGAGAAATACAGCCAGGAACTTGAAGGCTTGCCCATCTACATTTTACCTATCCGCCATAAATTTCTTTTTAATGAAGCAGAAGCCTTTGCATCTGCAATATATAGCTTCATTGGGCCGTTTAAGGAACGGAAACCAGCTTGAGTAGGGCGAATTTTACCTTTAAAAAAAATCTAAGAAGATCTTCGTATAAAAAATGCAATTTGCAGGTTAACACTCCCAAAACTAATTTCCCCGCATGAAATCTATATTGAGTCTTTTACTCATTTTAATTACCTTCCAAAGCTTCAGCCAGCAAAATATTTCACTAAAAGGTATTGTTCGTTCAGAAGATGGTAAACCCCTGGCAGGTGCTTCAGTTCAATATTTTTATCCTAATTCAAAAGATACCATTCGTACAACCACCAATGAAAAAGGAAACTATTTTTTTTCAAATGTAAAGGCCGGTAAACTGGGCATGCTGGTAACTTTTATCGGCTACCGGCCTTCCCTGAGTATGTATGATTACGGTAATGCAAGTGGCGTGCAGGAAGTTTACCCCATCGTTATGAGCCCGGGAATAAATACGCTTGAAAATATAACCCTGGAGTCCAGCAAAGTACAAATTAAAGAAGATACGGTTTCCTATAAAATTGACAGCACCATGTACCGTGCAAATGATAAAGTGGAAGATGTGCTGAAACAACTGCCGGGTGTAAGCGTTGATAAAAATGGTACTGTTACTGCCCAGGGCAAAGAAGTAACTAAAGTAAAAGTAAACGGAAAGGAATTCTTCGGAGGTGATGTGACCACGGCGACCCGTCAACTAAATGCAGATATGGTTGACAAGGTTCAGATAATAGATGATTATGGCGACCAGTCTGCATTTACAGGTATAAAAGACGGAGACCCTTCCAAGACGTTAAACATCGAATTAAAAAAAGATCGCAATAAAGGTTTTTTCGGAAATGGGAGTGTAGGTGCGGGTACGGAAGGCCGTTATTCTGCAGCCGTTTCGGGGAATTATTTTAATAACAGCCGTCAATTTTCCGTTATCGGCAATCTCAATAATATAAATTCCAGCAGTTTTAATTTTGGCAGCAATGGTATGATGGCAGGCATGGCCCGCAGCATGGGCATTGGCAGGGGTGGGGCAGGCGTGGGATCTTATTTTGGTGGTGGAAGTGATGGCCTTAGTGTTACAAAATCAATCGGCCTTAATTACCGCGAAGAAATTAATCCCAAAGTTTCTGTGTACGGAAGCTATAGTTTCTCTCATAAAAACACGGATATATTGCGTACCAGCAGCCAGCAGAATATTTTCTCTAACAGCAATACGAATCTTCAAAATAGTGCTGAAAACAGCCTGGCAGATAACCACAGGATTAGCCTGAACATGGAGTATAAAATAGATCCGGCAAATTATATTAAGATTACACCGAACATCAGCTACCGCAATAACGACGGTTTATACGGTGCCAATTATATTTTTTACAATGATGCTAATGCAAAAATAAATGATGGTCTAACGACGACAAATTCTAACTCAAAATCACCTAACTTATCTGGCAGTATATTGTATAATCACCGGTTCTCAAAAAAAGGCAGAACACTTTCCATGAACCTGAATGGCGGTGCCTCAGCTAATGATGGAAATGATGATTACAGGAATAACACCACTTATTATTTCCCCAATGGAAGTACAAGAGACACAGTGCTGTCGCAATATATTGATCAACAAAATAAAAATAATAACTACCGGCTAAACGGTTCTTACATTGAACCCCTCAACAAAAAACAAAGCCTGGAATTTAATTACGCATACAGCCGCCAGTTTATTTCCAATGACAAAGAAACTTTTAATGCAGATCCGCTCGTGGGCACCAAAAAATATATAGATAGCCTGTCTAATATTTACGATAACGAATACACGACGAATCGTTTTGGCGTGAATTTCCGCACCACCGAAAAGAAATATAATTATTCTTTGGGCCTGGCCGTGCAACCTGCCACTATCAGCAGCACGTCTGTTACCGCCAAAAATAACTTTACGCAACACCTGGTGAATTATTACCCCGTAGTCAGGTTTGCTTATAACTTTTCCCGCAGCCGTTCTTTCAATGTAAATTATAATGGTAACAGCAACCAACCTTCCTACAGCCAGTTGCAGCCTGTATATGATTATAGCAACCCGCAATATATCACTGTCGGTAATCCGGGCCTGAAGCCGGAGTTTACCAATACGTTTAGTATGCGGTATAATAATTTTGATTTTGTAACCGGTGATGTTTTTTTTGGTAACCTTTCAGCATCCTTTACGCAGGATAAGATTGTAACAAATAGCATAAGCCGCGGACCTGGCGTGCAGGAAAACCGTTATTTAAATTCGGATGGTTACTTTACATTAAATGCATTTTACAATATTTCTAAACCATACCAGGGGCGGAAATATGTCTTTAACCTGGGAGGAAATATTGCATACTTCAATAATATAGGTTTCAGCAACAACCTGAAAAATACCGGGCGCAACTATGTGGTAGGCCAGCGCCTGGCGGTAGATGTGAAATTAAAAAAGTGGCTGGAGACCAGTGGTGGCGTAAATGTATCTTATAACAAGTCAGATTATAGTTTACTGAAACAATTTAACAGCAATACCGTGGCCTGGACTTTCTCCCATAATTCCCGCGTTTTTCTTCCTAAGGATTTCATCCTGACCTATGATTTGGATAAGACTATCAATACCGGCTATGCGCAGAGTGTAAATGCAAATCCGTTTATAATTAATGCCAGCCTGGAAAAGCAGGTAATAAAAAAGCCAAACCTTTCTTTAAAACTACAGGCATTTGATCTACTGGATGAAAATACGAACCTGGGCCGGACAGTTACCGGGAATTATATAACCGATACTCGTACTAATAAACTGGGAAGGTATGTATTACTTACAGCAATCATAAGGCTGAGCAAATTCCAGGGCCAGGCGCCCCAGCAGGGAATGAGAATGCGTATGGGCGGCGATGGCGCACCACCGCCACCACCTTCATTTTAACGTTAACGAGCAACCGCAATTTTCACTTTGCGGTTTTTAATTTTTTCGTCTTTAACCAGTTCCAGGGCAGAGCCAAGTTTCGATTTACGGATGGCGGCAAAGGCTGTAAAATCTTTAACCTCCACCAGGCCAATATCATCCCCTTTGAGCTGCCCACGATTCGTCAGGAAGCCCACAATATCCATCTTATTAATTTTATCTTTTTTGCCGGCGGCAAAAAACAAAGTGGTCCATTTGGGTTTGGCGGGCAGTTCTACGGATTCCGTAAGGGTAAAGGCGCTTGCCTCATCGGTTATATAATCCGGCAACTTTTCATCTTCAGAATACAGCACGTAAACATTCCCGGTTTCCTGCATACGGGCCGTACGGCCATTTCTATGGGTAAATATGTCTTCATCGCCGGGCAGGTGATAGTGAATGATGTTACGGATATTGGCAATATCTAAACCGCGGCTGGCAAGATCCGTCGTAACCAGCACATCGCTGGTACCATTTTTAAATTTCACCAGGGCAGTCTCACGATCTATTTGTTCCATGCCGCCATGATAAAATACATTGGTAATACTGCGGTCCAATAGTCCTTTACTGGTGCGTTCTACAGCATCCCGATGGTTACAAAATACAATGCTTGAAGTATTGCCGGTATAGCAGAGGAGGTTAAATAAAGTGTCTAATTTATCTTTATCATCGCTTTTTAAAACATAGGTTCTGAGCGAGTTAACGTCTTCTTCATCTTTTGCATAGGAAAGCATTTCGGGGTTTTTCATGCCGACGAATTCCGGAATCTCACTGCCAGGAGTGGCAGATGTCAATATCCTCA
>JBDSWG010000216.1:0-9304 GCA_039926825.1 Ferruginibacter sp. | reverse complement strand
CGGCTATAACGAAACTTTTACAGGATAATGGCGTTACATTTCAATCTTTCAAGGACCAGGTAATTTTTGAAAAAGACGAAGTGCTGAAAGCAGATAAAAAGCCCTACACGGTCTTTACGCCCTACAGCCGTACCTGGAAAAGCCTTCAGGCTGATTTTCACCTAAAACCTTACCCCACAGAAAAATATTTTCCGAATTTTAATCAAAGTGACCAGGAAACCATTTTTACTTTAGAAGCCATGGGATTTAAAGCTACCGGTAACCCCTATCCGCCTGCTTCCGTTTCGTCAGACTTGCTGGAACATTACCAATCCCAAAGAAATTTCCCAGGTACTCCCGGCACATCCCGGCTGGGTATTCATCTCCGGTTTGGAACTATCAGCATAAGAGAATTGGCAGCTAAAGCAAAAGAATATTCTCCAACATATCTCAATGAACTTATCTGGCGGGATTTTTACCAAATGATTCTCTGGAATTTTCCGCAAGTAGGAAAAGGAAAAAGTTTTAAACCGGCATATGATAAAATAGAATGGAGAAATAATGAAGCCGAATTCAAAAAATGGTGTGATGGCAATACCGGTTTCCCCATCGTAGATGCAGGTATGCGGGAGCTGAATGAAACCGGTTTTATGCATAACCGCGTCCGCATGATAACAGCCTCATTTCTCTGTAAGGATTTATTGGTAGACTGGCGCTGGGGCGAAGCTTATTTCGCAGAAAAATTATTAGACTACGATTTGGCCGCCAATAACGGTGGCTGGCAGTGGGCCTCTGGCAGCGGCTGCGATTCTGCCCCGTACTTCCGCGTCTTTAACCCGGACCTTCAAGCTAAAAAATTCGACAAAGATTTAAAGTACATCCGGAAATATATACCAGAACTTGACAGCTTTGAATATCCGCTACCCATAGTAGATCATGCAGAGGCCCGAATGCGTTGCCTGGAGGTTTACGCTGCTGCATTAAAAGAAAAATAATTTACACAAATATATCTTCCGGTAAATCTTTTAAATTTCCAGGTTGCACAGACATGAGTTTACGGATGGCTGCCCTTCCCTCCTCTCCCAGTGATAAACTAAAATCATTCACATATAAATCAATGTGCTTTCTCATAACGCCTTCACTCATTTCCCGGGCATGCACCCTTACATAGTCACTTAATACAGGGTACTTTTCAAAAGCGTAATCTATACTTTCACGTATGAGTTTATTAATGTTCTCCTGGACTTTGATATCTATTTTACGGCTCACAACAATGCCTCCTAACGGTATAGCAAAGCCGCTTTCCTGTTCCCAGAATTCTCCGAGATCTATAATTTTCTCCAGGCCTTTTTCCTGGTACGTGAACCTGTTTTCATGTATGATTACGCCATATCCTTTCCCTTCCAATACAAAAGATTCTATTTCATCATATCGCAGGAAAATTTTTTGCATCGCATCCGGGTAAGCCTGGCGGAATAGCAGATGTGCCGTAGTATGTTCGCCAGGTATGGCAATTAATGTATCATTTATTTCTGCAACTTTATCACTTGCTTTTTTAATAAAAAGAGGCCCGACGCCCCTGCCAAGCGCACTGCCACAATCCAGTACTTTATATTTACGCAAAACAAGTGGCAGCACACCATAGCTCAGTTTAGTTACATCCAGCCCCCCCTTTATCGCCATTTGATTAAGCGTTTCCACATCTTCCAGCTGCGGCTCAAATAAAAAATTTCCTGTATCAATTTTTCCATGCACAAGCGCATCAAAAATAAAAGTATCATTCGGGCAGGGAGAAAACCCCAGGCTGATTTTCTTTTTCATAAGGTTTATCTTTCTATTGATTCCAAAATATCCGCCAGTGCCGTATTTAATTGTTGTATCGCCTCAGCAATTTTCCATTTCGTCTTGTCTCTTTCACCTACTATATTACTTGCTGAACGTAGTTGCAAAAAAGGAATATTTTCAGCCAGGCAGCAAAAATGAAAGGCCGCCCCTTCCATAGTTTCCATGTGGGGAGACCACTTATGCTGGTATGCCAGATTTAAATTTTCCATCTCGCCAATAAGATTAACCGTAATTCCTTTTACCTGGTGCAGTTCAAATTTATTCAGCAAAGATTCGTGTGGGTTAATTAACCATCCTGCACCATTATATGGTTTTTCAAAATTGCTGATCCCTGCTTCCTGCAGGTTTTGCAAGGTGTCATTTTGATAAACACCAATATCTGCAAACCGATCAGTTGAAACAATGACTGGCTTAGTACTCCAGTCTTTTTCAAAACTGCCGGCAATACCTGCCTGTATGGCTAAGTCATACTTTTCTTCCGAAAATTTTTTGAGTAGCGTATACATGCAGGCTACCATGCCCACGCCGGTAATACAAAGTTCCTGGCCGGGAAATAATTTACGAAAAGGAGAAATTTCCATTTCGGTAGCTGAAACAACTAGTGTATGCATACTGCAAATTTCGCCCAATTGCATGATATAATTCTCCGTGGGCTGTACCTTTGCAAAAAATCAGTAAAGCGCAAATGCTATATATTACGCGGATAGAACATTTTAATGCAGCACATAAATTATATAACCCTACCTGGAGCCGGGCAAGAAATGAAGAAATTTTCGGCAAATGTGCCAATGAAAACTGGCATGGTCATAATTTTGAATTGCACGTTACCCTAAAAGGCTGGCCCGATGAAGAAACGGGATTTGTATATGATGTAAAAAAACTGAGTGAAATTGTAAAACTGCATTTAACAGATAAACTGGATCATAAAAACCTGAATGAAGATGTGGCTTTCATGAAAGGTAAAATTTGTTCTATTGAAAACCTGGTAGTAGGCATCTGGCAACAACTGGAGCCAAATTTGCCCGCTGCTGTTCAGTTACACAGTCTCCGACTCTATGAGACAGCCCGCATTTTTGTAGAATATTTTGGCGCACCTTTACCAGGGCCTGTGCAAAAATAAGTTGCTGTTGTAAACCATTTTTCTTAAACCCTGTTATTATATTATGGCGAACAAAGTTTCAGTTTACCGGAAAGAACATTTTAACGCTGCGCATCGTTTATATAATCCTAAATGGGATATGCAAAAAAATGATGCGGTTTTTGGTAAATGCAATAACCCCCATTATCATGGCCATAATTACGATTTGGTTGTAAAAGTTACAGGTGTTCCGGACCCGGAAACAGGATATGTTATAGACCTGAAAAAACTTAGTGACATCATAAAGGAAAATATTTTAGAGAAATTTGACCATAAAAATCTTAATGAAGACTGCCCGGATTTCCGCAACCTGAACCCGACAGCAGAAAATATAGCTATCGTCATCCACGGCATTTTATCTCCCCTTGTAGATGCAAGCCTGGAACTTCAGGTGAGATTGTATGAAACTGAAAGGAATTTTGTTGACTATCCCGCTTACCACTAAATTTTTTATATGCCTTATAATAAAACAGAAACCTACGACGAAAAAACACTTGAAGCGCTTAAGATAAGTTATCGGGAAGCTATTGGCTTGCTGGGCGAAGATGTAAACCGTGAAGGATTGTTGAAAACACCAGAGCGCCTGGCCAAAGCCATGATGTATTCTACGCAGGGTTATTCAATGGATGCAAAAGCTATACTGGAATCTGCTAAATTTCATGAAGACGTAAGTGAAATGATTATAGTAAAAGATATTGAATTGTATAGCATGTGCGAGCACCATCTTTTTCCATTTTATGGAAAAGCGCATATAGCGTACATCCCTAATGGTTATATAACCGGCCTTAGCAAGATTGCCCGCGTGGTAGATGTTTTTAGCCGGCGGCTGCAGGTACAGGAAAGGCTGACTCACCAGATTTTAGATGCTATAAAAGAAACGCTTAAACCACAAGGTGTGGCCGTTGTAATAGAAGCCAACCATCTTTGCATGATGATGCGGGGCGTACAAAAACAAAATTCTGTAACGACTACTTCGGCTTTTTCGGGGCAGTTTGAAAAAAATGAAACCCGTAGTGAATTCCTTAAACTCATCAGCAGCCGGTTACATTAATTGATTATATTTTGCCGGTAAATCTTACATTTACCTAAAAGCATTATTATGTCCAAGGCATTTATATTTCCCGGCCAGGGTGCACAATTCCCGGGCATGGGAAAAAACCTGTATGATAACAACGCAGTTGCAAAAGAACTTTTCGAACAGGCGAATGAAATTTTATCTTTCCGGATTTCGGATGTTATGTTTACCGGTACGGAAGATGAACTTAAAGAAACTTCGGTAACGCAACCGGCCATATTTATTCATTCCGTGGCCGCATATAAAAACATAGAAAATCCGAAACCTGATATGACTGCCGGGCATTCCCTGGGAGAATTTTCCGCCCTGGTAGCTGCGGGTGCACTTTCCTTTGAGTCCGCATTACGGCTGGTACAAATTCGGGCTAATGCCATGCAAAAAGCATGTGAATTACATCCGTCAACTATGGCTGCGGTGCTTGGCCTGGCCGATGAAATAGTGGAAGATATTTGCGCTGAAGTGACGAACGGTTTAGGCGAAGTTGTCGTTGCAGCAAATTATAATTGCCCGGGACAAATCGTTATCAGCGGCACGCTTGCAGCGGTAGACCTGGCATGTGAAAAAATGAAGATGGCGGGCGCCAAAAGGGCGTTGAAATTACCTGTAGGAGGCGCATTTCATTCACCGCTAATGTCCCCAGCAAGAGATGAACTGGCTGCAGCTATTGCAAACTGTGACATAGAAACACCCGCGTGCCCGGTATATCAAAATGTGGTGGCAAAAGCTGTGACAGATAAGGCAGAAATAAAAGCCAACCTCGTAGAACAGCTTACAGGACCGGTAAAATGGACGCAATGCGTGCAAGCCATGGTGAGTGACGGCGCAACAGAATTTACCGAATGCGGTCCCGGGAAAGTACTCCAGGGCCTTGTCTTGAAAATTGAAAAGACGGCTCTCGTCAATGGTGTCAGTTAGAAAAGATTCTCATTTTCTGCCTAATTATAAATCGCAGAGAAATATCCTTCTGTCAGCTGTACATCCGGCGGATTATGTGTAAACACCTGGTTGGCTTTAAACTGGAATGTGCCGCGTATACGCCTAGTGGTTAGGTTGTGCTCCAGTATAGTAACATGCCCGGTATCAGCAGCAAGAAACGTTGTAGATGTAGGATTATACTGCCCTACATAAGTAATAATATCAAAGGCGTAATTTCCCGGGGTAACATTATCAGGCACTATTATGCCTACTGATGGTGCCGCACCTGTACTGGCACTTACACTAATCATCCCAAAGCTTTTGAAAGCCGTGAGGGAACTATAAGTAAAGGGTGAACCATTTATTTTTACCCGGAAGGAATCTGTAGAAGACGGTGGCGGTGACGAAACACCATAAGAAATATTTGTAAAAATGCCTTGAGTAACCGTACGCTCCAAACTATCAAAAGCACGGTAAACTTTCATATTGAAAGTTCCTGTCATCGTTTTATTTGTAGTGTCAATGGCTGTAATATTTACCGTGCCATAAGCGCCATCTACCGGCCACTGGTTTGTTGCAAATGCATTATTGCCGGCAGAAATATCTGTGTATGCCCCAAAATTTGTACTGGATTGGGTATGAAAGGTATAAACATGAACACCGGAATCAGCTACCCGCAAAACAATAGACTTATTATCTGCGCTGTTGCCATAAAGTACAATTACGCCCCCCTGCCGTGTAGCAGACTTTGAAGTAGCTGACCAATTGGTCCCATTGATGGCAGCAGTAAACGTACCCGAGCCACCAGGTGTAGGTGGGGGTGTAGGCGTTGACCCAATGCCGGGATCATATTCTTTCTGACAGGCCGGCAAAAAAGCCAGTGTAAAAAACAACGCTACGAGACTAGTTTCCAGGGAGATTAAACGCTTTAGCATATTTTAAATTATAAAGATTTTTAGATAGATAAACCCGCAAGCACACTATTCATATTTCTAACTGCTTCTGCACTTTTTTGCATCGCTGCTTTTTCTTCTTCATTTAACTTAATGTCAACAATTCTTTCCCAGCCATTTTTTCCTATAATAACAGGAACGCCTATGCAAATATCTTCCAGCCCATATTCACCCTCAAGATATACACAACAAGGTAACAGCTTCTTTTCATCCCGTACAATGCTTTCTACCAGCAAAGCTCCCGCTGCACCCGGTGCATACCAGGCACTGGTGCCCAGTAATCCTGTAAGCGTGGCTCCACCCACCATGGTGTCAGAAGCAACCTTTTTTAATTTATCTGCATCCAGGTGGGCAGCAGCCGGGGTGCCGCAATAAGTAGCCAGCCTTGTTAAAGGGATCATGGTTGTATCACCATGGCCACCTATCACTGTTGCCTGCAAATCATTGGGCGAACACTCCATTGCCTGGCTTAAAAAATAGCGGAAGCGGGCACTGTCAAGAATACCGCCCATGCCTATGATTCTGTGCTTTGGCAATCCGCTGCTTTTCAGGGCCAGGTATGTCATTGTATCCATAGGATTGCTGATGACGATAATAATTACTTCAGGAGAATATTTTAATAAATTCTGGGTAACCGTTTTTACAATGCCTGCATTTATACCTATCAATTCTTCCCGGGTCATGCCGGGTTTACGTGGAATACCGGAGGTAATAACTGCAACTTTACTTCCTGCTGTCTTCGTATAATCATTGGTACTGCCTGTGATGCGGGTATCAAAACCTTCCAGTTGCGCCGTCTGCATCAGGTCCATAGCTTTTCCTTCAGCTACGCCTTCTTTAATGTCCAAAATGACCAGTTCATCACAAAGTTGTTTGCGTGCAATGTTATCTGCACAGGTTGCTCCAACGGCGCCGGCACCTACCACGGTTACTTTCATATTCGTCTTGTTTGATTATATATATACAGCCCCGGAAATATGCCGGGCGTCACGAAGGTAAAAAAGAAACGATGCGCTGCTAAAAATCTTTGGATATTTTTTTAAAAGAAACGGATCCTTCCCAGGCATTTACGAGGTTGCCTTTTTTATCGTACGTAAAAATGGAAGGAAAATTATGCACGTTAAAAAAAGTACCCAGGAAGTATGAAGGGTCCCTCGTCACTATAATATTTGGAAATTTATAAAGTTCAAAAACCTCATAGAAAGTTTTTACAAGGGTATAATCCAGGGATGAGGCCATAACAATCTGGACTTTTTTAAAAGCATCTATGTTGGCCAACATATCTTTAGTAGCAACCTGGCAATGCTCACAGTCCGGGCTGAAAATCATTATAAGCACTTCTTTTTTACGGGGAAGATCCTCTTTTTTAAAGATGCTGCTATCTTTTACATTCACCAGTTTAAAAGGAGGCACCGTGGGGAAACGCCGGTAAACAGGAAGGCTATCCTGCTGTGCAAAAGATGACAAAAATGTTCCGGTAAGAAATAAGAATAGATAAAATGATTTCAAACTTTTTTTTATAAAACTAAAATATAATTCTTCGGTACACCTGCCCATTGTAAAGTTTTAACCATTTATATGGTTTGTTAAGGCCTTGTTTGCTACTTTTGCAGCCTAAAACGAAACTATATGGCAACTACAGCAGATGTGCGGTCCGGGCTTATTATTAAAATTGATGGTAGTCTTTATTCGGTTATCGAATTTGGCCAGAATAAAACTGCACGTGCAGCTGCGAAAGTTTGGGCTAAATTAAAAGGCGTAGATAATAACCGCACAATTGAAGTAACCTGGAACAGTGGTGAAACCATACACCCGGTAAGGGTAGAGAAAAAAGCCTACCAGTTTATTTTTAAAGATGATACCGGGTTCAATTTCATGGATAATGAAACCTTTGAACAAATTTCTGTAGCAGAAAGTATGGTTGATGCGCCGCAATTTTTGAAAGATGGCCAGGAAGTAACCGTTTTAATTAATGGAGAGACTGACATGCCTATGGGTGTGGAACTGCCAGATAAAATTGTACTTCGGGTTACATATAGTGAACCAGGCGTAAAAGGCGATACAGCCACCCGTACGCTTAAGCCTGCTACAGTGGAGACGGGTGCTACTGTAAATGTGCCTCTGTTTGTAAATGAAGGGGAACTCATAAGGGTAAATACTAAATCCGGGGATTACGTGGAGCGTGTAAAAGAATAATATATTTAAGTTCATTATCAAGGCAATCTTTACTGGATTGCCTTTTTTATTATATCGCTGTTTCTTCTCCGAAAGCCACGGGAAGCAAATACTAAAAATGAATACATTTTAATGATTTTGGCTAATTTTGTAGTTCTTTCATCATAATTCGGCCCTTTTTGGCTCAGTTTTCCGGCAAAATTGAAAACTATTTATTGTTTGAATGATAATTCATTCCCTATCTTAGCTGCCCGTTTTACAAATCCTAAAAACAATCATTTAAAAACGACACATGGACATCAAACAAATCCAGGAATTGGTGAAGCTCATCAATAAAACTTCCATCGGGGAGATAACGATTGAAGAAAACGGCGTCAGAATTACCATTAAGCAGAAAAAAGAACCCAGCCAGAAAATATTTTCTCAGCCGCAGCAGTTTCCCCAGCAAATTGCAGCACAGTCCCCCGCGGCACCTGCTGCCGCACCGGTAGCTGAACAAAAAGCAGCAACTGTAAAAGAAGACAATTATATTACCATCAAAAGCCCGATGATTGGCACATTCTACCGCCAGGCCGGGCCGGGGAAACCCATTCTTATAAATGTAGGAGATGAGGTGTCTTCAGGGAAAGTAGTATGTATCATTGAAGCCATGAAATTATTTAATGAAATAGAAAGTGAAGTAAAAGGGCGGATTGTAAAAGTATTGGTGGAAGATGCCAGCCCGGTTGAATATGATCAGCCATTGTTCCTGGTTGAGCCCAACTGATTTGATAAATAGCTAACATGCTAATGTTCCAATGTGTAATGTTCTAATGTCGGCAATATTCATCTAAGAAAGCCGGTGAAACTCAATACTGGCTGACATTATGCGAATTTGCAGTAGGTTATCATTCCTGCGAACATCTCACAGAAATATTATTTGAAATACAAAGAATATAAACTTAATTATTGGAACTGATAAAAGAATATCATCATAAAATTATTTCTTCAGTTTCTTTATTTTTAAACAGCTCAAATGTATTGTCAATTAGTACATAGCATATTTAGCATATAAGCACATTTTCATTATGTTTAATAAAATCCTCATTGCCAACCGTGGCGAAATAGCGCTCAGAATTTTACGCACTTGCCGTGAGATGGGAATTAAAACGGTTGCCGTTTATTCTACTGCTGATAAAGATAGCCTGCATGTAAAATTTGCAGATGAAGCGGTATGTATCGGGA
>JBDSWG010000215.1:0-7393 GCA_039926825.1 Ferruginibacter sp. | reverse complement strand
CCAACGTGGAAACTAAATATTTTGTTGCATAAATACTTTGCTCATCAAACCCACGCAACAACCGGTACCCACCTACCTGGAAAAGCTCGTTACGAAATATGGTGGGGCTGCTGTAATAGCCACCGGAAAAACCGGCTTTTAACACAGATAAACCTGCCAGGGGGAAATAACGGGCGGCAGTGGCCACCAACCTGAGTTGGTAGCTTTTCAGTTTCAGCGAATCGTACAATGTTGCATAATTAAAATTTACGTCTTTAATATTTACAACATCGTTATTCCGTTGTATGGTCTTGATGCCGGTAATTAACCGGAGGTCAAGTTCATTTCCCCGGCGGGGGCTATACCGATAATCCGTATTATTCCAGGCATAATCTAACCCACCATTCACAGCTTTCACATCTATATTTTCCGGTAGTTTTTTTTGTGCCTTCACCAGGTTGGTATCTACGCCCCCTTCTAACAACGATGCCGCCTGCCATTGTACATACAGTTTACCTGTTTGATTTGTGCTGAGGGAAAACTGCACACCGGCCTGCGCATTTAGTTGCAAGAAGCTGGAATCTTTCTTAAACAGATCAAATAAAAAATTAATACCAAAATCTGAATTAAAAATATATGGATAGGTGAAGCCGAAATTTAACCGGGGAGATTTTTGTTGCAGTTGCTGCCACTTCACCAGGATGTTTTCTCCGTTACCCAGGAGATTGGTGAGATCCAACAGTACATCCGCCGTCACCTGTAATTTTTTTTCTACCCCCGCAGAAGGAAGAAAGCCGATGATGGCATCTACCTGGCTGCTTTTCTTTGGTTGCAGGTAAAGATTTAAAACAGCTCCGGCGCCGAGTAGCGAAACATCTGAGGGCTGCTCTGCTTTTACAAAACTGAGCTCTGCTATGCGCTTATCAATGGCGAGCAAGCGGGAAGCATCATATAAGCTTCCGTTTTCAATACCCAGGTAACGTTGCAGAAACTTCCGGTTTATTTTTGCGCCTCCCACTACATGAATACTATCTACATGATAGCGAACGGATTTATCTACCAGCAGGTGTGCCGATAATCCATTCTGAGAAAATTGTATGCTATCCAGGCGTACTGACGCAAAGGGGTAGCCGCTTTTTTCATAATACTGTAAAAGCCTTTCCTGGAGTGCCAATACATCCGGTGTTGATATCTTATTAACTGAATATTTTTTATTTCGATAGCCGGATTTGTCCAGGGCCTCCGGTTCTACCTGGTCCACATAAAGTTGTGACCAGAAGTATTGCGGGCCCAAATACAAAAGCAAGTGGAGGGTGCTGTTTAGCATCCAGGTGCTGTCAACGTTTGCCAGCGGGTACCCGCGAGACAGCAGTAAGGCTGGTAAATTATCCGCGTACTTAAACCGCGCAGCTTCATTTGCAAAAAGGGTTTGCAAATTTGTAACGCCGTTATTAAAGGAAGTATCTTTGCTTGCAAAATGATAGGTAATACCCCACTCATTTTCCTTTTTTCCCTGGCCAAACGCTATGTTTACCTGCAATAAACCTGAAATGAAACAGCAGGTAAAAAGAAGTTTGCAAAGGATTTTCATCAAAATATTATTAATGCTGGATTTGTAAATTTACAACAGTTGGCGGGCATTTATATCCATATACCATTTTGCAGGCAGGCGTGTACATATTGCAATTTTCACTTTTCTACACAAACCCAACATATGGGTGCTTTTGTATCTGCATTGCAAAAAGAAATCGTGCATGCTCCAGGTTTTATTCATGAAGATAAAAACATTGATAGCATTTATATAGGTGGAGGTACACCCAGCTTATTAGAACATGGAATGCTGGAAAATATTTTCACCAGCCTGCGGCAACGCTTTCCTTACCTAAGCCCACATGCGGAAATAACATTGGAAGCAAACCCTGATGATGTTTCTCTTCAGAATTTGCTGGCCTGGAAAAAAACGGGCATCAACAGGCTTAGCCTGGGCATACAAAGTTTTGATGAAAAAGAACTTCAATGGATGAACAGGGCGCACCATGCATCCCAGGCCCTGGAATCTCTGCAGCTGATTAAATCTGCAGGCTTTGAAAACTATTCTGTAGATCTTATCTACGGCTCCCCGTTATTAAACGATGAGCAATTATGCTCAAATATAAAAATTATGACAGACCAGGAAGTGCCCCACATTTCCTGCTATGCCCTTACCGTAGAGCCAAAAACTGCGTTACATACATTGATTAAAACAGACCCGGAAATGGAAGTGGACGGTGATAAGCAGGCCCGGCAGTTTGACCTCGTGAGGTCAAGCCTGGAAAAGCACGGATACCGGCACTATGAAATCAGTAATTTCTCCAAACCTGGTATGGAAAGCCGTCACAACAGTAGCTATTGGCAAGGTAAACCTTATTATGGCTTCGGGCCGGCAGCACATTCTTATAATGGCAATAACATTCGCCGGTGGAATGTGGCCAATAATGCGGTTTATATAAAATCTATCCAGGAAAATATTCCCTGTTTTGAAGAAGAAATACTTACAACTGCACAGGTAGTTAATGAACATATCATGACCCAGCTTCGTACAGCCGAAGGGGTTAGTCTTAACCATATTTCCGTAAAATTTGGGGAAGAATGGAAAGAAAAAATCCTGGCAAATGCAGCAATATCGATAAAGGGCGGGCACCTGCGACTCAGTAATCACTTTCTTACCCTGACTAACTCGGGAAAATTTTTAGCCGATGGTATATCGGTTTCGCTGTTTGTTTAATTCAGACTAATGTTTCTTCCACATGCGCAAAACCTTTTACTGCCGGCAGCCCATTCCAGATGATATTATAAATTGTTTCCGCTATCGGCATGTCAGCACCTACCTGTTTATTTATATGCCACATACACTGGCTCGCATGATAACCTTCTGCCACCATACTCATTTCAAGTTGTGCGGCTTTTACGCTGTATCCTTTGCCGATCATTGTTCCGAAAGTCCGGTTTCGGCTGAAAAGTGAATAACAGGTTACAAGTAAATCACCCAGGTAAACTGAAGCGGCATAATTATGATGCATGAGCTGCCCAGGAGTGTTTTTTTGGTGATCAATATAACCTACCTCTGCATTAATAATCCCTGCCTTACGCAGGAACCCCGCCATTTCATCTGCACTGTTGGCAATAAGCACACTCAGGAAATTATCTCCATAATCCAGCCCATGCGCAATACCGGCACCGACGGCATAAATATTTTTTAGTACGGCTGCATATTGAACCCCATAAATGTCTTTATTGATAACAGTGTTAACATAGGGGGTTTTAAAATTCTCGGCCAGTGCTATAGTACCAGCCTCATCCAGCCCAGCAAAGGTGAGATAAGACAATTTTTCTGCCGCGATTTCTTCCGCGTGGCAAGGGCCAAGCACAGCAAAATAATTTTCAATCTCAACATTAAAATCTCTTTTTAAAACATCATTAAGCAGGAGGTTTTCCTTTGGAATAATTCCTTTAACGGCAGAGATAATTTTCTTATCCTGGAAGCAAGATGCGGGCAGAGATTCCAGCACCTGCATGATATATGCAGATGGAATAGCCATAATGATAACATCAGCTTTACGAATGACTTCATCTGCTTTTGTAGAGAGTGATAATAGTTCTGTGTTAAATTGTGCAGACGTTAAATAATGTGGATTACGACGGCGTTGGTAAAAACTATCAATAGAAGCCTGGCTCCTGTTCCACCAATAAATATGATGACCATTGTCAGTAAGTATTTTTGCCAGGGCTGTGCCCCAGCTTCCGCTTCCTAAAATTCCAAATGTCATGAGCATTTATTGATAATAGTGCTGAACTATAGATTCTTTTTAAAGACCCAGTTTTTCTATGGCCAGTTGAGCTGCCACCTGGCTGGCATCCTTTTTATTATAGCCTTTGGCCTGGGCAATCAGTTCGCCATCTACTGTGGCACCAATGGTAAAAAGGCGACGGCCATTTTCAAATTTTTCATCAAGCGTAGCGAACTCCAGTGCTTTACCATTTTTATTGGCCCAGCCATATAATTTGTTTTTTATATTTATTTCCAGGCTTTCCAGGTCATCTGTAAAAAGATGGGGCAAAATAATACATTTCTCTACCCAACGTTGAGTTTTTTTATAACCGATGTCAAGGAAAACGGCTCCTATCAAGGCTTCCAGCGTATTACCAAATATCTGGGAAATTTTTAAGGCATTATCAAACTTATTGTAAAAAGTAATTTTTTTAAGGCCCATCTTCAGTGCTATTTCATTCAACTTCTGGCGGTTCACCATTTTGCTGCGCATTTCCGTTAAAAAACCTTCACCTTTATAAGGATATTTTTTAAACAGGTAATGTGCAATGATGGAACTGAGAACGGCATCGCCCAAAAATTCCAGGCGCTCATTGTTTTCGTCTGCCCCTTCCCGTACGGAACGGTGGCTGAGGGCAGTTTTATATAACTCCACGTCACCAGGGGAAAATCCCAGGACATTATTCAGCTGTTTACGGAAGGCTTTCTTATGCGGCTCCTGCTCAAATATGGTCTTAAAAAATTGTACTGTACTCATCTTCGTTTTCCGAAATTAGGGTATTTGACTCAAAACAGGAGTAGCTGCAGCAGGAAGGTAAACAGGGTGTAGAAGAAATCAGGCGACGTATTTTTTGATGATTACGGAAGCATTGTGACCACCAAAGCCAAAGGTGTTGCTTAAAGCCGCATTCACAGTTTTATGCTGGGCTTCATTAAAAGTAAAATTCAGTTTGGGATCAAGTTCCGGGTCGTCAGTGAAATGATTTATTGTAGGTGGAATAATATCTTTTGTAACAGCGAGTATGCATGCTAAAGCTTCCAGGGCACCGGCAGCACCAAGGCAGTGGCCGGTCATACTTTTCGTAGAACTAATATTGAGGTCATATGCATGCTCTCCAAAAACATTCACGATAGCTTTGGTTTCTGCAATATCGCCCAATGGCGTAGAGGTGCCATGTACATTTATATAATCTATATCTTCCGGCTTCAGGCCGGCATCTTTCAGGGCCACCTGCATTACATTGCGGGCTCCTAATCCTTCCGGGTGCGGAGCAGTAATATGATGTGCATCTGCGGTTGCTCCCCCACCGGCTATTTCGCAATAAACTTTTGCTCCACGGGCCAGGGCGTGTTCCAGGCTTTCAAGAATTAATACGCCGGCACCTTCCCCCATTACAAAACCATCCCGATCTTTATCAAATGGGCGGCTGGCAGTAGACGGGTCATCATTTCTTTCACTTAGCGCTTTCATCGCATTAAAACCACCCACACCTGCAGCACTGATAACGGCTTCGCTACCACCTGTAACTACGATGTCTGCTTTATCCAGGCGGATATTATCAAAGGCATCAATGATTGCATTGGTAGATGAAGCGCAGGCGCTCACCACGGCAAAATTTGGACCCCGGAAACCATGACGCATAGAAATTTGCCCGGCTGCAATATCGAGGATCATCTTAGGAATAAAGAAGGGATTGAAACGGGGCGTACCATCGCCGGAGGCAAAATTTATAACTTCTTCCTGGAAGGTAATAAGGCCACCTATGCCGCTGGCAAAGATGACGCCTACCCTATCGGGATTTACGTTTTCTTTATTAATGCCGGCATCCTGTACAGCCTGGTCGCTTGCTATCAGGGCAAACTGGCAATATCGATCAATTTTACGGGCTTCTTTTCTTTCGAGGTAATCTGTGGCTTCAAAGTCTTTAACCTCACAGGCAAACCTGGTCTTAAATTTAGTAACATCGAACTGCCGGATATTAGCGCAGCCACTCACTCCATCAGTTAATCCCTGCCAATATTCAGCAACAGTTTTACCTAACGGGGTAATGGCACCTAAACCGGTAACGACTACTCTTTTTAAAGCCATAGAATTTGCCTGTGATAATTAAAATGTCTTTACTTGGCGTTTTCTTCAAGATAAGAAACAGCCTGGCCTACAGTGGTTATTGTTTCGGCCTGTTCATCAGGAATAGAAATGTTGAATTCTTTTTCAAATTCCATAATAAGTTCAACGGTGTCGAGGCTATCGGCACCTAAATCATTTGTAAATGACGCTTCCTGTGTTACTTCGGCCTCATCTACTCCTAATTTGTCAACAATTATTTTTTTTACTCTTGTTGAAATGTCTGACATGATTGTAAAATTTAGTTTAAACTGCTGCAAAAATATACTTTTTGAACTAATTACAAAGAAATACTGAAGGGCAAAAATTTTCGTGAAATATGTAGTGGAACAGCTATTTATAATATGTGGCGTATAAGATAATAATTCCGGTTGCCCATAGTAAAAACAGATATGAAAATTCTTTGTATATTGGAGGTGTAACTGTAACCGGTTTTTTTTACCCCCCAACAATCTCAACATGGCAATAAAGCAGATAGATCATGGCAGTAAGGAATATTCCCAGATGATTCAGCTACGCAGGTTGATTTTGCGTCACCCTTTGGGCCTGGAATTTTCACCGGAAGAACTGGAAAAGGAAAAAAATGATATTCTCATCGGGGCTTTTGAAGAAGACACCATGCTGGGATGCTGCGTACTGAGCCCGCAGGAAAATGAAAGTTTCCGCCTGCGGCAAATGGCTGTAGGTTCCCGCTTACAACGAAAAGGCATGGGAGCATCTATCATTGCTTTTGCTGAAAACCTTGCCCGGGATAAAGGCGGAAAGAAAATTACTATGCACGCCCGCAATACAGTAATCGGTTTTTATGAGAAGTTCGGCTACAAAACCTTTGGGGATGAATTTTATGAAGTCACACTTCCGCACCACATTATGGAAAAGAATTTATGATGATTTCTTTATGTGCGCTTTGAAAATTTTCCTGGCTTCATGCACTTCGTCATCTTCAAAAGCATCTTTTGGAATCAGGAAAAAAGAGCGGCTGTTGAAGTAAAGATGAAAAAAATGCGGAGTTTCCATCCAGTTACTAAAATCACTCCAGGACCAGGTGCGGCTACCACGATCGTTTTCAATTATAAAATGATGCGGGCCCAGTACAGCACGGAATTTATCCAAAAAAGTTTTTGCATTCCGATAGGTAAGTGCTGGTAAAATAAACCAGAAAACAATCATGAGAGAAAACCACAGGATACTGCTGATGAGAAATGCCTGTGGCCGAATTTTTCCCAGGTAAAATAATGCAGCAGCAAAAATTGCAAAGACATTAACCGCTATCAGCAATGCTTTTATTTCTATACGGCTGATGAAATGATACCGTAAAGCCTGTATTACTTTTGACTTATGGTATGTAAAAAATTCTGACGTCATAAGGATTACTTTTATTGCAAATCTTTTTCTGTAACGGACCAGCGGCCCAGGGTAGTTCCTTTTATACCTATAATGGCCAGGCTGAATATCCTGTTCCCTTTAAGGCCGCTCACTGA
>JBDSWG010000214.1:0-3784 GCA_039926825.1 Ferruginibacter sp. | reverse complement strand
CCCAGCAGGTAAGAAATGTTGACATGGATAAAGTATGGGGAGAGCGTCCCAGCATTGCTGCGGATTATGCAAATTTAAACCGCACAGATATTTGGCGCAATACAGCAACGGTTATGGGTACTGAACGAACAGGACCAGACCTTTCGGCTATCGGTAGCCGTCAGCCCAGTATTGCCTGGCACCTGGTTCATTTATTCAACCCAAGAATAGTTGTAAAGGAATCCATCATGCCAGCCTATCCCTGGATGTTTATAGTAAAGAAAACCCCTGCAAAGGGTGATGTGACGGTGAATGTACCCGCAGAATTTTTGAGTGGGGAGGTAGGAAAAGTTGTAGCAACAAAAGAAGCCTTGCAGTTAGTCGCCTACCTTCAAAGTCTTAAACAAATCAAGTTGCCTGACGGAACGCCAAACCTGGAGTTTTTATACAAAAAAGAAAAGAAGGCCATGGCCGGCGGAACTGCTGAAACGCCGGAACTTGATGGCACAGCCTTGTATGCCGCCAATTGTCAAAGCTGTCACCAGGAAAATGGGGAAGGCTTAAAAGGCGCTTTCCCCCCATTGAAAGGAAGTAAAATAGTATTAGATGATAACCCTGAATTAATGGTAGATATCATCATGAATGGGTATAGTGGCCGTGTGTCTGAAGGCTTGCCGCCTATGCCCCCGATTGGCACTAATAATAATTTGAAACCTGAAGAAATTGCAGCCATCATGAACCATGAAAAAATAAGCTGGGGCAATAATGCAAAGAAAGTTAAAGCAGCAGATATTAAAAAAATTATGGACCTGGTGAAATTGAAATCTAACGATATACCTGTAACTAAATAGGTTTTAAGGTTGAAATTTGCATTCGGAAACTATAAACAGTGATAATGAAAAAAATCTTTTTAATTATTTCCCTGCTAATGCTTAGAATAGTGTTGATTGCCTGCCCGGCGTGCAAAAGTCAACAACCCAAAATCCTACAAGGTATAACGCATGGCACGGGCCCCGATAGCAACTGGGATTATGTGATTGTTTGGGCCACGGTCCTCATTGTTTTAGCAACTCTTTTTTATACCGTTAAATGGTTGATAAGGCCTGAAGAAAAAAACATGAACCACATCAAAAGATCTATTTTAAACTGATTCAAAAAATGGAAGACAAAAGCGCTGTAATAATTTTTATAGACGATGAGCAACAACCGGTAGGCTCATTTGTGTCGCCCATTAACTTTGAGTTAGATACACGTAAGTTGGTTGATGGGGAACATTTTTTACGGATTGTAAGTAAAGATCCTAATGGGAAAGAAGGTATTCGTAAAATTCCTTTTATAGTCCGCAACGGACCCGATATATCAGTGGAAGGCATAAAAGATAACGAGGTTGTAGATGGCGTTATCCCTATAATGATCAGTGCCTATGGAAAAGGCGACCAAAAGGTTTTTTTGATTGAAGGAAGTGAAACTCCTAGAAGTGTTCCCGGCTGGGTGTGGATAGGGCATATAATTTTTGGTGGGTGGGCCATTTACTATTTAATCACACAACTATTTCAATAATAATGATTGAGAAGCATGACATAGAAGGGCTTGAGGATATAAAATTATTGGTAAATACTTTTTACGGTAAAGTGCGTGAAGACGTTTTGTTAGCGCCAATCTTCAACGCAAAAATTGAAGACCGCTGGCCACAGCACCTGGAAAAAATGTACAGCTTTTGGCAAACTGTTTTATTGGGAGAACACACCTATTTCGGCAGCCCCTTTCCACCACATGCAAAGCTGCCGGTAGAACACCTGCATTTTGAACAATGGCTAAAGTTATTTACCACTACCCTTAAAGAATTATTTAGTGGCGAAAAAGCAGATGAAGCCTTGTGGCGTGCAAACAAAATGGCGCAATTATTTGAAATAAAAATTGAACATTACCGCAATCAGCCCTTTGAGCCACTGGTGTAATGCGGAAGCAATTTGGTAATGCTGTAACTCATGCCATGAGAGAGTTAGATCATCGTCAGTAGTTTTTTTATTTTTTACCAGCATAGAATTTTCCAAATGAAAAGAAACGAACATATAGTTAAGTTATCAAGAGATCATCATTTGACTTTATTATTTTGCTGGAAAATAAGAAGCGGGCTAAAGTTTGAGATAGAGCCGGCCCGGATAATAAAATACGTTGCCTACTTTTGGGAATGCCACATGCAGCCGCATTTCAGAGAGGAAGAAACGATCTTGTTTGCCCCGGTACAGGATGCAGATGTATTAAAAGCCTTGGACGAGCATGCTCAAATTGAGGAACAAATAAAGGCTTTAAAAAATACCGGCGATAATAATGCAGCAAATCACCTTTTAAATCTCGCTGCTGCAGTAGACAATCATGTTCGTTATGAAGAAAGAGAATTGTTTCCACATCTTGAAAAAAAATTAACTGAGGCGCAACTGGAAAACATCGGAAAGAAGATTGATGCCTGCCACGATCCTACGCTGAAAGATGATTATTCCGATGCGTTCTGGATTAAGGAAAAGAATTAGGTATTATGGTAATAAACAGGACGGCCATTCACTTCATCGTTTATAACGAAGACGAAAAGTATGAACTGCAGACCTACGAGGGCGAATATAGAAACCTGATGGTACTGTTGACTGACAAAATTTACCTGGAAGATTTTGGCCAGTGTAAGGGCATGGGAAGGTGTGGCACCTGCGCAGTAAAAATTGAAGGATTATCAGTAAAACTAAATACCCTGGATAGAAATGAAGAAAGTACACTTTACAAAATGGGTATAACGGATCCCGGTATTCGCCTGGCTTGCCAGGTATTAGTTGATGAAAGCCTTGAAGATGGTATAGTGAATGTTATTGGTGCTGAATCCGTCGAATATTTATAGGGGTTAGTTTTAAAAAAAATTATAGCACTGCGGGTAATGAAGAGCGGAGGTCAATTGCTTTTTTTGTACGCACTTGCGATTCTTTTGAGGATCTGTATTTTTTAAAAAAAGGGAAGTGTTTTAAACATAATTGTAAGAATGAAACCTCATCCTAAATTAATATGGACTATTGGCCACTCTACGCGGAGTATAGAAGAATTTACAGCCATGCTGCATTCATTTAATATAGACATGGTGGTTGATGTCCGCCATTTTCCCGGTTCCCGAAAATTTCCACATTTTAATAAAGAAGCGCTCCAGGTTTCATTACCACAGAACCATATTCAATACCGCCATATAGAAGCGCTTGGAGGTAGAAGAAAAGTTGATAAAGCATCTAAAAACACCGTGTGGCGGCATCCGTCTTTCAGGGCCTATGCAGATTATATGGAGACCCCATCTTTTAGAGATGCCATAACTATCCTTGAAGAAATTGCCATGCAGCAACGCACTGCTTATATGTGTTCTGAGGCTGTTTGGTGGCGTTGCCACCGGTCAATGATATCAGATTATTTAAAGGTGAACGGGTGGACAGTCATGCATATCATGGCAATTGCCAAAGCTGAAGAACATCCCTTTACGGCCCCTGCTAAAGTTGTAAATGGTGCGTTAACCTATGCATAAAAATAACTTTTAAATTTTTCTATATGCAGGTCGATGAATGCCAGATGATCATTGGGCTATTCTGTTTCATCTTCGATGTCAATAAATTTATTTACACGTAAGATTGTATTATTGATGATGGTTGCAGGTACAAATAATTAATGGTAGAGTTTTTGAAGCTTAGAAAGAATTAAAAGCCCTTCTTATTCAAATTTAAAATACTTTTTATGGATTATGAATATAAAACAACCGAGTTCTCCAGGTCCTTGCTGGCAG
>JBDSWG010000213.1:0-5586 GCA_039926825.1 Ferruginibacter sp. | reverse complement strand
TTTATGATATTAAATTCAGTCGTTTTTTTAATGGCTCTGCCGCATTCATAATTAAAAGTTGGTGATTTTGTGTCGTAGCGGGCTTCGCATTATAATACCTGGATTCGATAATAGCAGTAATAAACTATGGTCAGGTTTTTCTCAGTTTTACGATTCGACTGGTATATATTCTTACAAACTTATTGTTGTGGATTCATAGCATTGATTGCATCCCGCATTTCAGTTAATTGCCCAAGGCGTTTTTGCTTTTTAGCCAGTTGCTTTTCCAGAGAAGCTATTTTTTCTTCCTGGTTTTCTGCATGATTATTTGCGGAGCGGGCATCTTTCGCTTTGTGCAAACTTTTTTTAGAACTTCGTTTTGCCCTTTTCGCATCTTTTACACTTCCGTTAGTTGCTTTGTCCGCCTGGGCACTACTGCTTTCTGCTGCATCCTGGGCGTTGGACTCTGCTGCATCTGCTTTGGTGAGATAGCCAGGCAAGTCATTTTTGGCAGTTACCAGTTTAGCTGTAAGATCTGAAATGTCGTTACTTACTTCCATAAACTCTTTGTTTAGTTTAGCAGTGTCTGAGGCATTTTTATACTTCTGCGCTTGTGCAGAAAACCCAATTGTCAGGAATGATAACATGCAAACCAGGTAAATTTTACTTTTCATAATTTTATTTTTAATACTGATAAATGAATAAAGTCAATGCGTTTTTTTTGTACGAATAGCGAATCCGTGTTGACCTGAAACATACTTTGATAAATTCTTATTACTAGTGTTTCTTCAAAAAAGCAACTGCAAAAAATTGTAATTAGTAAATCAAGCAGGAACGTTTACCAGTATGCCCGGGAGGCTAGGAGTAAAGTAAACTATTTATCTAATAGGCGCAGAAAAATTATTTAGCCTCCGTAGCTATGCCAACTGCCTGTAAATGTAAAGCAGGTAGGTTTCAAGGTGCTTGTAAAAGGGAATTGCTTAAGTAGTTTTAGTTTGGCTGAGGTACAGTTATGCGTTGTACTAAAAATTGTGTCCCCACAGGCCGAAACCGCAGGTAGCACTTTGGTTTAGTGCTTAAAATATATCTTGTAAGTCTATAATATATTTTATATTTTACCTGGAGCATTAGGTTCAGGTGTAGGCCTGCTAATGAACAAACCTAAGCAAAGAAAAACTTATAACATAGATGGTAATCAGGAATCCTGGCAGAAAATAAGAATAATACTGGATAAAATTCCTATGGAAAAAAAAGAATATTGAATTAAAACCAGCCTGGATTAGTAAAGTACTAATTATTTCAGTTGAATTTTCATGCCATCTGAAAAAAGTTTCTTCTTAATCAACCAGACCATACATGTCATATTTATAAGTCCTCCATCCTTAGTAAAAAGTGAAGATTAATCTCCATACTAAGCTATCTGAAGTATTATCTATGCTTCATTTATTTCCTGCATGATTTCTGCAAACAAGCGGGCAGACTTTAACCGATCATTTATGTCGTACATGGCAGATACAGCTATCAATTCATTTACATTTGTCTCATTAAGGAATGGTTTTACCTGCTTTTTTACAGTTGCTTTACTGCCATAAAAAGAATACTTCAGCATAGCATGCAGGGCAGGGTGATGCAGTAATTCTTCTAAATCTGCCGTCATTGGTGCTGGCGGCTGAAGGGGTTTCCTGGCACCGGTTAGCACACCCAAAAACATTTTTATTAAGCTCGTAAATATCTTTTCCGCTTCTTCATCCGTATCGGCAATATATATATTTACGCCAGCCATGGTATAAGGTTCATCGAGGGTTTTGGAAGGTTGAAATTCATTTTTATAAATTTCTAAAGCCTCCAATAAATGGGTAGATGCAAAGTGGCTGGCAAACGCATAAGGCAAACCTTTCTTCGCTGCAAGGTGCGCACTATCTGTACTGGAGCCTAATATATAAAGTGGAACATCCGTGCCTTCGGCAATTGCCGCCCTTACTTTTGATGTTTTGTTTTCCAGGGAAAAGTACTGTTGAATTTCATCCAGTTCTTCAGGAAATAATTGCGCTGCCTTCATAAAACCGGGTCTTATAGCAACAGCAGTCTGCGGGTCCGTACCCGGCGCCCGGCCCAACCCTAAATCAATCCGGCCCGGGTATAAATGCGCCAGCGTTCCAAATTGTTCTGCAATAATGAGTGGTGCGTGGTTGGGCAACATGATTCCACCCGAACCTACCCTGATAGTGGTGGTGTTTTCTGCCACGTAACCAATGAGTATAGAGGTAGCACTGCTGCCAATATTGTCAGAATTATGATGCTCTGCAAACCAAATGCGTTTGTAATGGCAAGCCTCCGCTTCTTTGGCTAATGCCAGTGAATTATTAAGCGTCTGTTTTATGTTGTCGCCCTGCGAAACAATGGCAAGTTCTAAAATAGAAAAGGCAATAGATTGTTTATTCATAAATGAATATAGACGATACTAACTAACGGTGACTAACAAGGCAAGAAGTTTATAGAGGGTACGCTAATATGGAACCAGGGATAATTAGGAAGCTAATAGTCTACTTCTCTAAATTTTATAACACATAACAACCAGGAAGATGAAGTAACTGGTTCGTAAGCCACGAACCAGTATTTTAATTACGACATTTAAATGTTACTTAGAATGTTAGTGCTTTACCAAATTTTAGATACCGGTACGGCCCTTTGTTACAAGATTATAAATTATTGCAATGACTGCTATGACCAGTAAAATATGAATGATGCCTCCTGTGAAAAAGCCACCAATAAAGGAGATTGCCCAAATAATGATGCAGATTACTGCAACTGTCCAAAGTAAATTTGACATGTTTTAAATTTTTAGATTAAATAATAGTTATGTTGTTATTCAATACATTATAAATAAAAAATCTGCCAAAGTATATTTTGTACTTAAATGAGCCGGGTTTACATTAGTAAATCTTTTTATGAAGAGAACGTATTACATAAAAAGGGGAAATTGATACACAAAAATAATATGGCCCACTACTTTTTTCCAAATAATACTACCTGAAACTGTTTATCTGATATCTTCTTAAAGTTGCTATCATTTAGTCGTACATCTTATATGCAGCGGATGTTTCACAGTTCGAAATATAATGTTTGCCAAATTATCCAACACTAAGTGCCTGAATACTTTTGTATATAATAAAAGAAATAAAATGGGAAGTATTAAATGAAATACGCTGCGATGTAAATCGCCTGTTTATAAAAAAGTATAGGAATTATTTTCTAGTTATTAAAAACATCATCAAAAATGAATTTACCTGGAGCTGCGGGTGCTTTCCTGGGTATCATATCCTTACGCATGGCTGTGTTGTAAACAAAAGCAGCAATGATAACAGCAGCCTGTTTCAAATCAGGCAGCGATAAATGTTCGTAGGTATCATAATTGGAATGGTGGGTACGAGTTTCATAATCTAACGGATCTTGTATGAACTGGAAACCTGGTATACCAACGGCGTCAAAGGAAAGATGATCTGTAGAACCTGTATTATGCATTGTAACAGTAGCGGCGCCCAGGTCGTGAAATGGCTCCAGCCATTTTGAAAATATACCGGCAGCCTTTTCATTAGACTGCGCATAAATTCCACGAATTTTTCCTGTGCCATTATCCAGGTTATAGTACGCAGAAATTTTACTTTGTTCTGGTTTCCATTTCATATTTATGGGATTACCAAAATGATTTTTTACATAACCAAAAGAACCCATCAGGCCCTGTTCTTCGCCACTCCATAAAGCAATGCGTATCGTTCTTTTTGGCTGAATGTTCAACGCTTTTAATATCCGGATGGCCTCCATTGTAGCAATACAACCCGCACCATTGTCAGTGGCTCCAGTGGCGCTTTGCCAGGAGTCCAGGTGGCCACCCAGCATGACCACTTCTGCTTTTAAAGTTGGATCTGTGCCCGCAATTTCACCCACTACATTATAACTTTTTAAGTCATCGCCGTAGAAACTTGTTTTAATATCCAGGTCAAGTGATACGGGAATACCATCTTTTAACAGGCGCTCTATTTTTAGATAATCTTCTTTACGCATCAGCATTTTTGCAAGGGCCGGCTGGTCTTTCTTTTCCCAGCCACTAAATCCGTCAACAAAAACAGCTCCGTCAGATTGTTCTCTCGTCATCTCTACAATGGCCAGGGCGCCTGCCTGCTGAACCTGTTTAATGGCCTTCATTTGTTTTAAGATGTTAGGCAGAAACATGTTCAGCATTTCTTTGGTGAACATATATTTATCCGTTATGTTTTTTAATTCATCGTCAGAATACCGGCTGCTTTCTGGTTTAAAAGAGGATTGTAAAACTGTATCCATCGTTTTGTACATGATAACATGGCCTTTGATATTATCTGCATTTTTTGCTATGTACAAAGAATCATAATTATCCAGTAAAAAAACGGGTGAAGTTTTAAATCCGCTAGTGCCGCCGCTCCAGGGGGCAGGGTAGGCGGTAAGGTTAGCATAGTAAGGTTTACTTAGGGCTGCATAATATTTATCAATTGCCCATCCATACCCAAACTCGCCCCAGGGTTCTGCTTTTACGTTCGTAAGCCCCCAGGAAGTTAGTGTTTTTGTAATCCAATCTACTGCCTGGTTATAGCCTGGTGAGTTGGTAAGGCGGGCCCCGGTTACATCCGTAATGTGGTGGGCTATCCAGGAAACTTTCGAGTGATTTAATCCCTCTTCCCTTATCTTATTCATCATGTCTGTATCTATGCTTTCTTCCTGTGCATATAACCCGATACCTGGTAATAGAAACAGCAGTAAGCTAAACACTTTTCTCATATAATAAATTGTTTGAATTTGAAAGATACAATAATTAGTTCCGATTTTAGACGTAAGTAATTTTTTGCCCTGTATTTTTTTTCCTCAATTACAATATCGAAAGGCCATTGCATACCCATATTTTATTTGCAATTTTTTTGAGGAGATCTTTCTCCAGGCATATTTACGTTTAAGCCTGCAAAGTAAAAGGTTGGCTCATTTGAAATTTTGTTTTGTTGAAATGTGTACCTGTTTAGGTCTGTTTAAAGTTTTTTACGATACAAATAATTGCCCGTAATGTGAACCTGCCCGAAAGGCATTTTTATTTTTATCATGTTGTTGCAGAAGATATGTTGTGCTTCCTTATTACCGTTATTGAGAACATTCTAACTTTTTTAAGGTTATAAAATAAAAACGATGGCATATAAAACTATAAATCCTTACACTGGAGAAGAAGTAAAATCTTTTGATGAAATAACTAAACCTGTTTTAGACGGAAAGTTGCAACAGACCGCTGCGTGTTTTGAAACATGGGAGGGAACAAATGAAAAATGGAAATGAAATTGTCTATATTGAAGAAGATTTAAAAGTAGACATTCAACTGGTACGCAATGGACAAATTATTATATCCCCGTTTTTGTATTGTGAAAGATGATTTTTATGCGCACCCGCAGGAAGTGTATACAACAGCTTTGCAGGCAGATTTTTTTGAACCGGAACATGTTACCGGGTTCCGGAGTACGACGGTTTATCACGAAAAAGGAATAAAAGCCAAATTGGAAAAAATCCTGGGGATTAAAATTACCCGCTGGGACAAGG
>JBDSWG010000212.1:0-3757 GCA_039926825.1 Ferruginibacter sp. | reverse complement strand
GTAGCTATCCTGGTAATAGCGTTCCGTATCGTATATAGTTCCCCGCTTATTCGTATTAAAAATATCATTAACAGCAAATGTGAATGTTCCTTTTTTATCTTTCAAAAAATCTTTTCGCAGGGCAAGGTCTGCACTGTATTGTGCTATTTCCCTTCCCTGGGGAATAACAGTACCGGATTCGTATTCCCCGTTAAGCTGGATGCTGGTGTTATGTAAAAGAGTTTTAGGTTTTGCATTTGTGCGGTAATTCATCGTCAGGTTAGCGTCCCAGTTAAAACCCTGGTTATCCAGTGTCAGGTTATTTACCCGGGCTTTCACCGTTCGGTATTGCAGGTCAATGGAAGGTGTAATATCAAATTGTTTTCCGAAGGATTGCTGCAAGGTAAATTCGGCTCCATAACGGTTAGTCACACCCGCATTTACAAAAGTATTTAAAATTGCATTGGGGGCAATGGCGGCATTGTTAAGTTGCTGGTAGAGTGCAGCCGTAATGGTATCGCTGTACTGTGTAATGTCATCGGGGTTATTACGGAAGTAAAGTACACCGAGAAAATTTCCATTCTTTATATTGTGGCTATAATTGAACTCGAAAGAATTTACAAACTCGGGTTTAAGCTGCGGATTTCCCTGGCGCAGATTTACCGGGTCATTAATGTCTACAAAAGGATTTAATTGCCAAAACCTGGGACGGCGTATGCGCCGGGTATAATTAAATTGTAGTTCCTGCCTTTCATTAAGTTTATGAGAAATAAAAAAGCTCGGAAACAAAGCCTTCCATATACTTCCGTTTGCTCCGGGGTATTTATACCCAAACTTCGCAGCGCTATCCAGCAGGCTGCCTTCATAATTGCTTAGTTCAGTACGAAGGCCACCCTGGTAGGAAAAAGTTTCATTTTCGTTTTTGTGAGAGAAAGTTATGTATGCTGCCTGTACATTTTCTTTTACCTGGTAATTATTACCGAGGGGCAGCTTGTTTTCAGTACTGTTCTGCTGCGCAAAGGCATCATAATAATTTATATTCTTGTCAAAATAACTCCTCAAGCCAACCTCAATTTTTGATAGTTTGTTAAGCGGCGAAGTAAAATCTACCTGCATGGTAATCTCATTTTCTTTTGAGTTGCCGGCATTCCTTACCCTGGCTGCAGGTTTATATTCTGTACCATCCGGGTTGCTGTAAGAATTAATGATACTTGCATTGCTGCTTCGTGTTCCATAATTGTAATTTATATCTGCGGTTAACTCCTGCTTATCTTTTGGAAAATTATGTTTATAATTTATCCGCGAACTCTTCCTGTCGAAAGTGAAATTACCGGGGGAATAACGAAAACCTGAATATTGGAGTTGCCTGTTAGCATCCAGGTATTCCTGGGTTTGTGATTCATCATTTCCAAAACGGCCATTTACAAAGTTTTGAGAAAAGGTAATGGTGTTGCGTATGTCCATAAAATAATCTGCTCCCACACGGGCAGAAATAAATCTTCTGCTGCGATCTGTATTCGAAACCTGGTTAAAATAATCTGTAACAGCACCATTAGCTTTATTGGTTCGCACTGTAGCAGATTTTGCCTGCCCCACGGAAGCATTGAAGCCACCGCTGCCAAAGAAATTTAGTTTACCCTGGCGTATGTTCAGGTTCAGGTTTGAGCTGAAGAGTTTTGGAGTACCCCCACTTAAAGAAAGGAGGCCATTGAGGCCGACACGTTTATTTTTTTTGAGGACGACATTGATGATACCACCGGAACTGGAAGCATCAAACTTTGCGGAAGGATTCGTAATAAGCTCCACGCTTTCGATATTATCTGCAGGTATCTGGTCCAGCGTGAGGATGGTGGGCCTGCCATCTACAAAGACCTGCGGGGTGCTTTTGCGCAGTTGTACATTGCCTTCAATATCCACAGTAACCGAGGGAATATTTTTCATAATGTCCAGGGCTGTTCCCCCGGCGGCAGTAAGATTTTTATCAACATTATAAATTTTCCTGTCTATACCCATAATCAATGCCGGGCGTGTAGCGCTTACCGTTACTGTAGAGAGTTGCTTGGCATTAATGGACAGTCGAATATTACCGAGATCCTTTACAAAGCCCGGGGCATAGCCTTCAGCCGGTGTGAAATTTTGCTCCCAGGATTCGTACCCCAGGGCAGTAATCACTACATGATATCCACTGTCTGCCATAGGAAGGTCAGAAAAACTGAAATCTCCGTTAGATGCTGACAACATTCCTGTGTACAAACTGTCTTTGAAGTTTTCTTTCGCAAAATATATTTGAATAGAAGCGGCTTCCATCGGTTTTCCATTATTGGCCTCCAGCACTTTTCCAAATATTTTGTTTATGCCGTTAGATGCCCTGGCTCGCGGCATTTCCCCGGAAGGCATTTCAGATTCTACCTGTGCATAGCTATTAAAAGAAAAGGCTGATAATAAAAAACTTATAAAAAATAATTTCATGATTGTATTTGAGGGAGCGTTTACTACCGGAATTGAGACATTGAGTGGATATTCAAATGAATATTGCCAAATGAGGCACTGAACGGCAAAAATACCGGGTCTATTAATTGAATCCCGTGTAATAAATAATTATAACAGCATTTAAGCATTTAGTACATAAACATAATCATGCTATACTTGTTGAAAAAATTGTAAAAAATATCTATCAGCCATAAGCCGGATTCTGTCTCCCTTTGCAGGGATGGTCATCATTTATCTGGGCCGTGCATTGCTGCCCGGCTCTTGCTGCCTACCCTCCCCGGCATCCCGCAAAGCGGAATATAAGCGGGCCGCCTATAATCCGGGGTTTACATGGCATTACAGCCCACAAGGTTTACCCGAACCTGCACTTAATGCAGGAACCGGGAGCTCTTACCTCCCGTTTTCACCCTCATCCCGCCATTGGGCGGGACAGTTATTTTCTGTGGCACTTTCTCTTTACAATTTGCATTGTAAGCCCCGGCGTTACCGGGGTGTGTTGCCCTTTGCTGTCCGGACTTTCCTCACCCCGATAAAATCAGGGAGCGATGACCGGCTGATAGATGCTGCAAAATTAAACGATTTTCCGCATAGGGCATTAAGCCCGCCCTGGCGTGGGTTATCTTTGAAAAAGGAATTTTATTTTTCTTTATCTGAATTTTCACTAGTGAATAATTACAGTTTGTATGAATGATGTAAAAGGATTAAGGGTGATTATTACCGGGGCCTCCGGCATGGTAGGTGAAGGCGTTTTGTTTGAATGCCTGCGCAATGAAGCAGTTAGCAGTGTGCTGGTGGTGGGGCGCCGGCTCTGTGGCACTACGCATCCAAAAATGAAAGAAATCATTCATGCTGATTTTACCAACCTGGCTCCTGTTGAGAATGCATTGAGCGGTTACGATGCGTGTTTTTTCTGCCTCGGTATATCTTCCCTTGGTATGAAGGAAGAAACTTATAGAGCCATTACTTATGATGTTACGATGCACATGGCCAACACTTTGTTGAAGATGAATGCCGCCATTAGTTTTTGTTATGTATCCGGGGCGGGTACAGATACCATTGAGAAAGGGCGGCTGATGTGGGCACGCATAAAAGGAAAAACAGAAAATGATTTAGCGGCATTACCCTTTAAAGCAGCATATAATTTCCGCCCGGGAATGCTGATACCAACAGCGGGGCAACATAATATATTAAAGGCTTACAAATATTTTAGTTGGCTGGTACCGATCATGAAAGCAGTTTATCCCAAAGGCATTTGTTCCCTGGAAGCCCTGGGAAAAGCCATGATAAA
>JBDSWG010000211.1:0-5183 GCA_039926825.1 Ferruginibacter sp. | reverse complement strand
TTTGTGCAGGATTGGGATTTGAAAATCGTCCGCCGGAAACCACTGCTGATTAAGAAACAAATGTACAAGATAAGTTGCAAAAGTTCAGCTATGTTTGTCAAGCCGAAAATGATGCTCAAAGCGCACTACCTGCCCCATCTTCATCTAGCCCCGCGGTTTGGCGCAAATATGCTGCTGAGCCTTGTGTGCCGCGTATCTGTGACACATCAGAAAATCAAATCAACGAATGCCAGCAGTTTGCCAATGTATAATACATCTGGGTTTCGCATGGGGTTTATTTTCGTGTAGTAAATTTCGTTGCGAAAACTCCGATGGGGCAAAAGGAACCAAAGCCAAATAGCAGAAAAATTACGATGATTAGTACTTCAGCAAGCAATTACAATAAGGACATGTTGGGGGTTCGTTTTTATTTTAGTATAAACAATTTTCATTTCATTTCAACTTTTTCAACCTCGTAACCAATTTTTTTCAATTGCTCCAGGATGCCGCAATCGTAGTAAAGATGAAATAAACCCACAGCAATAAAACAATTATTATTTTCTAATAGTAGGGGAATTTGCTTCATCCAATCTATATTCCGGGTTTTCATCATTTTAGAAGTGCCAGCTATGCCTTTCTGATTTTTATTACAGGAGGCGTTAAGTTTATAATCAAGATCAAAGGATGTATACTGATTAGCAAATAGACATAGAGATTCTTCTATATCGTTACTCTTATATCTTTTTAAAATTCCAGGAATTTTTCTTTTAAAAAATTTCCAATCATAAGCTTTTGTAAGCTCAGTAATTTTTTCTAGTCCAAAACTATCAGTTTCTAAAAAGTATGATTTTTTTTGATTTTGGTTCCCGAGGTATTGTATGTATTCATCTATCACTAACGTATCATCATTCTTAATGGCACTACATTTAAATTTCGGATAGAAAGCATGCAATTTCAATAAGATTTCACCCGGAGTAAATTTCTCAAGATCAATTTTACCTTTCTTAAAAATTTCTTTTAAATAGTCAATATCTTCCTGAGGCAAAACAGTACTTAGCATATTTGAGGATTGCCGGGAATTGTAATATTCTCTACTCTTTAACCTATCAAGCTTTGTTTCCGTTATAATTAAATCTGCTTTATTAATCTTTTCCTTAATTGTGGGATATGAATCGACAAATCCACTCCCAATTAAATGATATGTCCCAAGTATATATGAAGTATATTTAGTTTTTGTATTTGTTACTTTCCAAAGAATTGAATTTTGTCCAAATGAACTCATGAAAAGAAACAATGGAAAAAGTGTCAGTAAATTCTTTTTATACATAATTATGAATTTAAGATAAAAAATAAACATTTATCAATACATACTTCTTTTAAAATTCTGAATAACCTTTTAGGTTTTTGCTATTAATCAAGTTGTTACAAAACAAAGGTTGTCAGGTTTGAGTTCTAATTTAGCGCTTCAACAATTAAGGTCAGTCTGCACCTTTTATTACAGACACCTTACTTTGAAAATATAGTCGTTTGTTTACGGAGACAATTTTATCATAAACATCTTCGTGATATTGAGAATAAACCAACTTCATTTTGTAACGGGGTATTTGTTTCCTGATGGAATTTAGAATTTAAGGATTATCACTCCAGCTTTTCTTAGTTATCTTCATATGTGGGATACTTATTACCAGTTATATTCAGAACATACCTATAAATTGTAAATTTATTTATGAATTCCAGAATAACCGGCACCTCCTTCTATGCTCCTGATAAAATAATTACCAACGAATGGATTGAAGATAAAGTAAATGTAAATCGTTTACTCTTGCCTGATGGAATTTTAGAAGAAAAATTCAGCGTCTCAGCGGGGTTTTCGCAACGGAATTAACATCGAAAAACAGCACTTTATGCGAAACCCCGATGTATGAGGCTGTACCATCCGAATACTGTCCCGCTAAACATAATTATAATGCCTGGGAGTGAAGTGTTTGTTTAAACTCTCTTCGTAAAATGAGGCACTGCTGTGTTCATAAAGTATATAATTTTCTGCTCTAATGATATGCACCTGCTGGTTTTGCGATTAGCCAGCATCATTTATCCAACATACTTCTCATCTATACTGTTCACATCTTCCAAAAAGTCTTTTATCTCAGAAACAGATAATTCTGTCAGGCTTTGCCGTATCTGTGTCGCATTTTTTAAATCTCAATTATATGAACGTCTAATTTTATTATTCATAAACAGCATCTGATTTCTTAATAATTAAAAAATAAATAAAATGAAAAAACAAATTTCAATTTTGATCGTCTTCTTTTCTTCGTTCAGTTTAATTTCCTGTCAAAAACAAGACATTGGCCCATTAAACGAAACAGGGCCTACCGCGGCAATATCAACTTATGCGGGCCAAATGAACGAAGCGGGTACGCCATTTAAAGGCAGTTACATAACATCATTTACAGTGCTTCAACCCCCGCCAAATCTTATTCAGAGGGTCAGCGGTACGGGTACTGCCAGTCACCTGGGCAGAAGTACGTTTGAATCCATTTCTAACGTAGCTGTATCTCCACATCCGCCATTTGTAGTGACTGGCACACGAACCATTACGGCTGCAAACGGAGATCAATTATTTACGACTTTCATTGGCACCAGTACACCTATAGTAAATGGCATGAATGGAGCTGACCTGCAGGAAACGATAACAGGTGGTACAGGAAAGTTTGTAAATGCCAGTGGCAGCTTTACTACTATGGCTCGGAATAATTTCATCACATCTGCATTTACTGCCGATTTTGACGGATACATTAGGTATTAATCTGGCCTGGCTGCAGTGCCTAGCGTGTAGCGTATCTGTGACTACCAGGCACAGATACGCTACATCTTTTAACTATGCAGAATATTTACGGCAGAAGGAGGATGATTAATTTTTTTAAGCTGGAGACAAGTGTCAATTGTGAATTGCCTGAATAATGTCCTTTAAAAATCGATTTTCCTGGATGGCATAAAGTCCTAAACGTACAACAACTAATTTTTGAGAAGGTATAATATATATATCCTGACCGCCATAACCATCAGCAAAAAACATATCAGCCGGTACATCAGGGTACCAGCGTTTGGAAGGATTTTTTTCATCATAGCCATTCAGCCAGAACTGGTAGCCATAGTGTTTTCTTTTGTCGGCTACAGAAGGTTGAATACTTTCCTTTACCCAGTTATCAGGCAGTATTTGTTCGCCGTTCCAGTTGCCATTGTTATAATACAATAACCCGAACCTTGCAAAATCTCTTGCCGTCGCATAGCTGTAAGATGATCCAATATAAGTACCTGAGGCATCAGGCTCCAGCAAAAAACTATAAGCATTTATTTTATAAAATAATTCTTGGTAAGGAAAGGTAGCATATTTTTTTTCTCCAACAATATGCCTGATAATGCTGCTAAGAATATTTGTATTTCCACTTGAATAATTGAAGGCATTGCCAGGTTTATATTTCTGTGGCAGTGCAGCAGTGTAAGCTGCCATATCACCTTTGCTGAATAACATTTTGGTTACATTGCTGGGCCTGGTATAATTTTCAACAAAATCAATTCCTGTGGTTTGTTGCAAGAGGTGTTTTATAGTAATTTTCTGTTTTTTTGTTTTTATCCATGCAGCAACAGGTGCAGGCATATCAACAGATAGTTTATTTTCTTTTACCAAAATTCCAATCATTGCCGCTGTTAAACTTTTCGAAACAGACCATCCGAGCATGAGCGTATTTTTATCAAATCCCGACGCATATTTTTCTGCAATAATTTTGCCATCGTAAACGATGACAACGGCCCTTGTAAAAGCTGATTCGCCATCTGACTTTGTTTCATGCAATACATTATCAACAACTTTTTGTAACAGCACATTATTGATTTTTAGAGAATCAGACACAGGTAGTTTATCTCCATAGGGCCAGGGAATACTATCCCTTTTAATGATGGGCGGCGAAGGAAGTAAGAATGGCTGTCTGCGTACTTCTTCTTCACTAAAATCGTTTATAAGTGTACAGCCTATTCCTTTACGGTAAATTGTTTTTCTTTTTGCTAATCCCCAGACACTTCCTGTGACAGATGAGTCTTTTTCATTTACAGTAAATGTACCCAATGATAATGGAAAGCCGGAGAGATCTTCACGTATCACATCAGCAGGCTTGCGTTGCTGGAGGTATACAGAGGAGCATAAGTTTTTTGAACCATAACCACTTATAGCCGGGAAAACAGTAAAGGAAAGCCAAATAAAAACTCCGGCAACGAGGAGTAGCAACAACAAAATTATGCCCTTAAAAAGTTTTCTTATTCGCATGTAAAATACTTTCAGACTGTTGATGACTAACCCAACGTTTGTACCAGGGTTTGAAGGCGGAATTCCGGGCTTTCTGCCTGGTACAATTAGCCAATGGATAATATAAAATTGAAGTTATTAACTAAAAAGCTTAAAATTGGACGTTGTGTTGAACATATTTCAAATACGGAACTGCAAAAAGAATACTTAAATGTTGTTACACTATTGCCGCAATACTTTTGCCGCCAGAAGTTGAAAGTTTTTTTCTTTTGATTATTATTTTAAAAATAAAAAACAGTGCAGCAATCAAATCCACAATTCCAAACCAGTTTCCGAAAAGTGAATACAACGTCTTTTTATTTTCAATAGAAACTATTCCTGTCAGGTAAGCTTGTTGTCCTTTGGAACCATTTCTTTCATAAGTCACTCTTCCATAAGAATCACTTATAGTTAATCTTCCTTGTCTTGCCGTTCTTATCATTGAAAATCCATTTTCAACGCCCCTTAAAATTGTCATCCGGGAATGAAGCCAGTCATTTATTTCAAAATCCCAGGACGGCACGACGATAAAACTTATTCTGCTTTTGCCATACTTATTTATATAATCCGGGTAATCCAGATCTTTGCAAATAGCCACTCCTGCATGCACTTCATTAAATGTAAACAAACCTATTTTATCACCCGGGGTGAACCGGTTTTCTAAACCGTCGATGAGATGCACTTTATTATAATCAGCAATAACATCTCCCTTGTTATTTATAACCAGTGCTGCATTACGTTCCCTTTCATTTTTTAAATTAGTATACCCCATTACTATGCTGACATGATTTTGGAAAGCTGTTTTTCTTAAAATGGAAATTGCCTCAGAATCTATTGCGGCATTAATATTAATGGCTCTTTC
>JBDSWG010000210.1:0-16955 GCA_039926825.1 Ferruginibacter sp. | reverse complement strand
TGTATTTTTCTGAAAGCAACGCCAGGTCCCGGGCCTGGGTAGCCGTATTGCAACTGACATAGACAATTTTCGGTGCGGCTATATCCAGCAGTTTCAAAACAAGTTTTTCATGCATGCCCGCACGGGGAGGATCTGTAATGATAACATCCGGCTTGCCGTGTTTCTCAAAAAATGCGTCATCACATATTTTTATTACATCACCGGTAAAGAATTCTGCATGGCCAATACCATTCATTTCTGCATTGATGCGGGCATCTTTAATGGCCTCGTCAATTACCTCTACCCCAATTATTTTTGCTGCCGCATCGCTCAGAAAAATGCTAATGCTGCCTGTGCCACAATACAAATCATAAACGGTTTCTGTGCCTGCCAGTCCGGCAAAGTCTTTCGTAATGCTATATAATTTTTCCGCCTGCCTCGTATTCGTCTGGAAAAATGATTTGGGGCTTATCACAAACTTAAACCTGCCCAACGTTTCCGTTATGAAACCATTACCAAAATATACCTGTGGCTCCAGGTCGTATATAGTATCGTTAAATTTCGGATTAATAGTATAGAGCAACGTAGAAATGGCCGGAACTTCCTTTAAAAGCCAGTCCAGCAGAGGCTTTCGCTTTTCTTCATCTTCATAATTGAGGCAGAGATTAACCATTAGTTCCCCACTTGTACTTAAGCGAATAATGACGTTGCGAAGCCAACCCGTGTGGTTGCGTATATCATAAAATTCCAGGTTATTTTCCAGGGCATATTTCCGCAAACTATTCCGGATGCTGTTATTCACTTCATCCATCAGGTAACATTCTTCTATGTCCAGCACTTTATCAAAAATTCTGGGTACATGATAACCCAGTGCATTCTGTTGCGGAATTTCTATTTCTTTCCCAATCTCTTCTTCTGTGAGATAGCGTTTATTGCTAAACGTGAATTCCAGTTTATTGCGGTAATACTTTGTGTCATCTGCCCCGGCAATGGGAAAAATTTGAGCGGGGGTTATTTTTCCTATGCGCTGAATGTTATCCAGGGCTTCCTGCTGTTTATATTCCAATTGTTTTTCATAAGGGAGCATTTGCCATTTACATCCACCGCAGGTACCAAAATGTTTACAAAACGGTGTGGTCCGATCCGGGGAAAAAGACAAAAAACCGGTAACGATGGCTTCTGCCCAGTCTTTTTTACTTTTTGTAAGCCGCAGATTTACTACATCGCCGGGAACGGCACCTTTAATAAAAATGACTTTTCCCTCATGCCGGGCCAGGGCTTTTCCTTCTGCTGCATAGCCGGTCACTTCTATGCCGGAGAGCAGTTTTACTTCTTTCTTTTTTCCCACGCGGCAAAATTAGGGCTATTTTATGGCTGGCTTAGCTGTTAAGAGAATGTAATTTTTACGTCAATGGCCCAGGCATAAATCTGTAAGCTGCTATATTTTAATACATTTGTTAACTATTTCACTATGAGAAAAATTTTATTCTCCCTCTCTGCCAGTATAATTACCACCTTGGCAATGGGACAGGGATACCAGGTAAAAGTTTCCAGCAATGCCCTACCCGGCATGATGTACCTCACCTATCACATGGGAGACAACCTCAATCTCCAGGATTCTGCTATAACGGATGCTGACGGAAAAGCAAAATTTAAAAATGAAAAGCTTTTGCCCGGCGGTATTTATGCCATCGTGTTCCCCGGAAAACGGCAGTCAGCAGATTTCCTGATGGATAGCAAATCCCAGGATATAAAAATTGAAGCTGACACTGCCGACCTGCTTCACATGAAGGTGAGTGGTTCCCCGGCACATACCAGTTTTGCGGATTACCAACAGAAGGTGGCTGAAAAGGCGGTGTTATTAAACCAGGAAAAACAAGCCTTTAATAATTCCCGTACGCATACAGATTCTACATTGCATGAGGCGAAGTACAACCAGCTGACAACAGAGTTGAATCAATACCGCAATAATATTATTTCAGCCGATAACAATTCCATGATGGCGGTTTTGCTTTCAGCCATGAAGGAACCAGCGCAGCCAGTGAAGGTGGCCCGGACCTACCAGGATTCTTTAGAAAATTATAATTTTTATAAATCGCATTATTGGGATGGGGTAAGTTTTATGGATGAACGAATTATCCGCACACCCTTCTTCCTGCCAAAGCTGCAACGCTATTACCGCGAGGTTTTGCCCCAGGCACCCGATAGTATTATAAAAGATATTGATTATAAATTATTGCTGGCCCGCAATAATCCGGAGATGTTTAAGTTTTTACTCAATTGGCTTACGGATGAATATTTTAACCCGAAGTATATGGGGCAGGACGCCATTTTTGTACACCTGTTTGAAAAATACCACAGCAAAGGCCTTACGCCCTGGCTGAATGAAAAACAAATGGAAACCATAAGCCGCAGGGCTTACATGCAGATGGCTAACCAGGTGGGGGAGTTTGCTGCTAACCTGGAAATGCTTACTCCTGCCGGGGTACCGGTGAAGTTGTATGAGGTGAAGGCAAAAAACACAGTGGTATTGTTTTGGGATCCTTCCTGTGGGCATTGCAAAGAAGAACTTCCTCATATAGACAGTATTTACCGGGCATCCTGGAAAGCAAATGGAGTAAAAATATTTGCGGTGCTTACAGAAAAAGATACAGCAGCCTGGAAGAATTATATAAAAGAGCACAACATTGAAGATTGGACACACGCCTACCAAACAACGGAAATGGAGAAAGCAATAGCCGATTCCAAACAAGCTGGCTTCCGTCAGTTGTATGACGTAATTGTTACCCCAACCCTGTATCTTTTAGATGAAAACAAAAGAATAATTGCAAAAAAACTCAGCTGGCTACAACTCAATGATTTGATGAAAGTTAAAATGACTTCAAAATAATAAATAACACTTTTCCTAAAAACCCACTCAAATGAAGATTTTTTTATCCCTGTTTGCTTTTCTCATTATTTCGGGTACATCATACAGCCAGGTATTGATAAATTATGGCAATAATAAAGTAATGAAAGATGAGTTTTTAAGAGCTTATAATAAGAATAAAAATAACACAGAAGATAAAGCCGCTTCTATGCGGGAATATGTAAACCTGTATACGAATTTTAAATTAAAAGTAAAGGCTGCAGAATCCTTAAGGTATGATACGCTTACGCAGTTAAAATTTGACCTCGCGAACTTTCGCACCCAGGTTTCTGAAAGTTACCTGAGTGATAATAAAGGCATAGACCGCCTCGTAAATGAAGCGATAAACCGCAGTAAAAAAAATGTGCATGTGCTCCATTATTACATTAAGGTAAATGAAGGCACGGATACTATGAAAGCGTTTATGGCTGCCCGTGAGATAAGGGATGCCCTTGCCTCCGGCAACACAGATTATGCTGCACTCGCTGCTTCAGAAACTACGAAGTATACTGCCGTTACGCAACGTGATTTAGGTTTTATAACAGCGTTTACGCTTCCTTATACTTATGAGACCCTGCTGTATAATACGCCGGCGGGTGGGGTTACGGCGCCTTACCGAAGCAAAGATGCCTGGCATGTGTTTAAAGTATTGGAAACACGGGCAGACCCTGGTAAATGGCGTGTAGCCCAGATATTGCTGGCATTCCCACCGGATGCTACCCCGGAAATGAAGGCTAATGTTGCCCGGCAGGCTAATGAGCTAAGAGAACGGCTGGCAAAAGGAGAAGCATTTGGCGAACTTGCCCGGCTGTTTAGCAACGATAAACTTACGTATACTGCAGAAGGTATGATGCCGGAATTTTCTACCGGAAAATATGCCTGGGATTTTGAAAGAGAAGTACTGAAATTAAAGGAGGGGGAAATAAGTAAACCCTTTGCTACTAATTATGGCTATCACATTGTAAAAATGTTGAAGCATACGCCGTCTTCATTTGCCGTAGATGATCCCGGTACCCAGTTTGAAATTAAACAGAAAGTAATGCAGGATGCCCGCATTACTGCCGAGAAAGAAAAATTTGCGAATAATCTTTTAAAGCGCCTTAACTATAAAAAATTGAATGTTGTAAAAGATGTTGATTTGTACCGTTATGCGGATAGTGTGTTGAAAAATCCATACAATGAAAAGTTTACCAGCTTCCCGATAAACAATAAGCCCATTGTGAGTTTTGGTTCAAAAATATTAAAAGGCTCAGACTGGCTGACATACATACGTAACCTGAAAATTACACCCGAGCAATATAATGGTGAGCAACCTAAAGAGTTATGGGAACAATTTATCCGAAATGCTGCGGTTAACCATTACCGTGAAAACCTGGAAATGTATAATGATGATTTTAAATACCAGGTGCAGGAATTTAAAGAAGGGAATATGCTGTTTGAAATAATGGAAAAAAATGTCTGGAATAAAGCTTTTTCTGACACACTCGGCCTCAAAAAAATATACGATCAAAATAAATCTAAATACACCTGGGATAAAAGTGCAGATGTAATTATGGTGAATGCAGGCACCGTAGAACTTGCAAATGAAATTATGGGGGAATTGAAAAATGGTTTATCATTTCGGGATGTCATGATTAAATATGCGAACAATGCGCAGGGCGATAGCGGCCGGTTTGACTTTGCCCAAATTCCAGGTATTGAAGCCTTAACTGCCCCCGGGCAATACAGCAGCGTGGTTACTAATACCGATGGCACAGCCTATTTTGTAAAGCTGGTTCGGCAATACCCCGATGGTGGCCAAAGAAATTTTGATGAAGCCCGCGGAATGGCCATTAATGATTACCAGGCAGCACTGGAAAAAGAATGGATAGCTTCCTTACGCAAAAAATACCCGGTGACTGTAAATGAAGCCCTGCTGAAACAGATGAGTAATTAGAGAACCTGTTCATGTTTTACAGTAAATTTATTTTAATAGCATGAAAAAGCCTGCCGCGTGGCAGGTTTTTTGCATTTTGCGGCAAAATAGTTTTTAAAATATTTTACCTCTTAACCACACATTATGAAAAAGTTATTTTTATGCCTTTTATTTTCTGTTGGATATTTCCTGGCTGAAGCACAATTGTTTTACCTGCAGGCTGGTGTTAACCTGGCTAATATCAGCACAACCAATGATGGCAAAACTGAGAAAAATAATACGCTTACCACGTTCAATGCCGGCTTTATGGGTCGCTTTGGATTATCGGATGCGATTGATTTCGAGTCAGGGCTTCTTGTAATGGGGCAGGGCTCTAAAGCGGAGACTTATTTTAGCGGGCAGGATTATGTAAAATCTAAATTTAATCCTATTTACATCCAGCTTCCCTTAAATGTAGTTATAAAAGTACCACTGCAAAAAACGACATCCTTATTTTTTAATGCAGGCCCTTATGTAGCTGTTGGAATTGCAGGCAAATCCCGCACTGAATCAAGCATTGGATTATTTAAATCTACAATGGAGGAAAGTATTCATTTTAGTAATGATGATCCCTTCACGTCACAACAGGACGACGCCGGTTATAATAAATTGAAGCGTTTTGATTACGGCGTGAATGCAGGTGGCGGGCTCGACCTGGGCAAGGTAATCCTGAAAGCAAATTATGGATTAGGGCTAGCCAAAATAAATTCTACACAGCCAGATAATGGAGTGAATGATAAAAATAAATACCGTACCGTAAGCCTGTCGGTAGGAATTCCTCTTGGCAGGTAGGCGTATTCGCTATTTGATATCAAAATCAATGGATACATCCGGGGAACGTGGATGAGCCTGGCAGGTGAGTATATACCCGGCTGCCACCTCTTCCTCTTCCAGGGCGTAGTTAACATCCATGATAATTTCGCCACTTGTTAAACGGGCTTTACAGGTGCAACAAACGCCCCCTTTGCAGGCATAAGGAAGATCAGCTCCTTGTTTCAGCGCCGCATCCAAAATGTTTAGCCCGTTATAATTTAAAGGAAAACTAAAACTCCTGCCATCCAGTTTTACAGTCACTTGCGCATGGTCCCCGGTATCGCTGGTTAAAATATTTTCTATTTTATTTTCCACAACAGATTTTGCCTGGCCAGGTATTGTAAATAATTCAAAATGAATGCGTGATGCCGGTATGCCTTCTGCCAATAAAAAATCCCGGGAAGTAAAAATTAATTCCTCCGGGCCGCAAAGAAAAATTTCATGATAGTTTTTAAAAGATAGAATATTTTTAAGGCTGGCTAATTTTTCCGCGTCTATGCGGCCATTCTGTAACGGTATCTCCGTATGCTCCCGGCTCAATACATAAATCACCTGCAGCCGCTGCATGTACCTGTTTTTCAGGTCTTCCAGTTCATCAAAGAATATTATGGAATCACTGTTTTTATTTCCATACAGCAGCGTGAAACTGGCTGAAAGGTTGGTGTGCAGGCTTTCCTTTATAATGGAAATAACCGGCGTAATACCACTGCCTGCAGCAATAGCCAGGTAGCGCTGCGAAGTATTTATAATTTCCCTTGAAAAAAAATTTCCTGTAGGAGGTAAAACTTCAATGGTATCACCAACCTGTAAATTTTCATTTGCGAAAGAAGAGAATATCCCGCCACTAACCTTCTTCACAGCTACTTTTAACTTTCCTTCATGAGGCGCAGCACACAATGAATAAGAACGACGCACTTCTTCACCATTTATACTTGTTTTCAAAGTAATGTTCTGTCCTTCTTTAAAAGTGAATTTTTCTTGCAGGCCCGGGGGTACATTAAATGTAAGGGTCACACAATCAGGTGTTTCTTTTTTTATTTCAATAATATCCAAAGGATGAAAATGTACAGCCATAATTTATTTCATTATACCTTTTAATAAATGGTGAATTACATCATTTTCTATAGTGGAATCCGGTATGCTTTTACTCTTACGTTGCCAGAATTCCAACCCTCTCACTGCGGAAAGGATGGTGAGTGTGACAACAGACGCATCCAGATTTTTTAACTGGCCTGCTTCTATACCTTGTTTTACCAGGGTAGTAAAATTATTTTCATAGTCTTTCCGCTGCTGTAAAAATGTTTTAAGGTGAAGTGGCGGCAGGTGTTTCCATTCATGATTTGCCACCCATAAGGCATCAAAATCTTCCATCATAAAGCGGATGTGAAAGCGGATAAGATTTTCCAGTTTTTCATCTACAGGAACCTCTTGTTGCACATTTTCCTTCATATTGCCAGTAAATGATTCAGCCACTTTCTCACAAATATGCTGCAGCAATTCTCCCTTGCTTCCAATATGGTTGTACAGGCTGGGCGCTTCAATTCCCAGGCTATCAGCAAGTTCCCTCATGGAACAGCCGGTAAAGCCTCTTGCACGGAAAAGACTGGCAGCATTGCGCAATATTTTATCTTTCTTGGAAAGGCTTTTATCCGTGATTATTTTGCCCATAACTGCAAAACTAACAGATATTAGTTTTAACGAAGTGTTTTTGAACTTACACCTCGCGGATGTCCTAAATTTGCAAAAAATTAATGCAATGCTTTTACAAGCAGTTGACAGGGTAGATAGCATTGAACCCAGCCGGTTCAGGAAGCAATACTATGATGTTGGAAAGCCTTTGATCATTAAAGATCTGGCAAAATCCTGGCCTGCCAGTACGAAGTGGACCTGGGAATATTTTATGCAGGTTGTTGGCGATGAAATGGTAGGCGTTTACAATAATGTTAAGAGCGATTCCTATACGCCCGTGAATGCTGCAGATGCTTACATGAAATTCGGGGATTATCTAAAACAAGCATCTTCCGGGCCCCTGGATTTAAGAATTTTCCTATTTAATATTTTTCAGCATGCGCCGGAACTGGTTAAGGATTTTACCTGGCCCGATGAACTGTTACCGGGGATAATAAAGCGATACCCCATGCTATTTGTGGGTGGTCAGGGATCTATTACCCACATGCATTTTGACATTGATATGAGTCACATCCTGCACACGCAATTTGTGGGTAAAAAGAAGGTTTTACTGTTCCCGTACAGCGAGCGGCATAAGCTTTACAGAAAGCCCTGGGAAGTACTTAGTCTCGCAGATTATGCACATTACAGTGAGGGGTTTGACTATGAAAATTTTCCTGCAGTCAAATATGCAAGAGGTTATGAAGTAGAGTTATCTGCGGGGGAAACACTTTATATGCCAGCCGGATTTTTTCATCATATGGAATACCTGGAAGCTGGATATGCTATGAGCCTTAGGGCTATGCAGTCTGGCTTGGGTGGTAAGCTGGAAGGGCTTTGGAAACTGGCTGGAATGCGCTCCTTAGACACTTTATTTAAAAAAACAATACCCAGGCAATGGTATAATTATAAGAAAAAATCAGTGTATAAAAATGCTGATATTGCTATGAAAGTTAGTACAAATTAAAATGTTAAAAAAAGTTAGGATACTATCAAAAAAGTACTAATTTTACCGACTAACCGGCTGAAAAGCAACCTCGCCAATAATATCTTATCTAAAGCTCCAACGCTCATCTCCAATTCCATTCGTATTACCGACTAGCATTTTACTGTTATTTCTATAGTGTATTTATAATCACCTCGTAACTTTTTTTCTTGTGGTTTCAGAGGTAAGCAAGGCCGGTGATGTTTATCACTGGCCATTTTTATAAAGCAGCTTCATTAAGAAAATCAAGCATCGGTTTCAGGCTTTTAAACGCATGGATAAGCCTGCCATGAAATTTTTTATCTAAGACTTCTTCATTAGTCAGCATGGTAGCGGCCGTAAAACTTTTTAGTTTCAGGAATTCCAGCGCCGGGTTCGTTTGTTCGTAACCTTTAGGTGGGCGGCTAAGTTTACTTGCCTGGGAAAGCCCGGAGGGGAAATTTTTTTTAAAATTGCGATCCTTCAGGATTTTCATCCACTCTTTAAGATTATAATCAATTTCCTGCCGAACGCGTGCAAGCTGCGCAGCGTCGGGATCATATAAACCTCCGGCAAAAATACTTTTACCGGGTTCCAGGTGTAAATAATAACTCGCAGTATTAATTTTTTTTCCACCGCGGTTAAAATAGGCCCCGAAATTATTTTTATATGGACGCTTATCCTTACTAAAACGGATATCGCGATTCTGCCGGAAGACGCAATTCTTAGTTTCCAGTAGTGCAATATCCGGATCGAAACTGCCGATATCATTAATAAGTTCGCCCACCTTTTCTTTGAAGTTATCGCGGGCCGCTTCATAACGGGAACGGTTAGCCTCGAACCAAACTTTATCATTGTTTTTTTCCAGCTCACCCAAAAACCGGAAGGTTGTTTTTTCTATCATTTTACAAAAATAAAAAAGGAGCCTGTGAAAGCTCCTAAAATTTTTTAAATGATTTACATTTAAATACGCCCCCAGTTTTCACCACTGCGAATACGGTAAAGGGTCATTTCACTCACACCGTATTTTTCTGCCAGTTGCTGGTAAGTTACCTTTCTTTTGGGATTTGCTAAGGTCGTTTTTATTGTCTTAACCTGAGTGACCGTCAGCTTTAAACCCTTAGTGCGGCTCGCCTGGCGTTCTTTATAAGCAATTTTTTCCGGGCTCTTTTGCTGGTGCGTACTCACCTCTTCCTGTGTGGCCCATTTAAGATTTTTAGAATGATTATCTGTTTTATCATGATTTACATGAATAACATACTTATGCTTGGGAGACTTCCTGGTGCCAAATAATTTTGCTATTTCGCGGTGGAGATAAATGGTGCCATTATTACCATCTATGTGAAGGTTGAGTGTGCGGTAACCAGAAGTTAAAGACCCGCTTAAAAGTTTGCCGTCTTTAAGAATATCTTCGGTATAACTTGCGGCCCGACCCTGGTTACTGACAGCATATTTCTTCCTGAGTTGTTTGTGCCCGCTGAATTGTATTTGTTTCCAGTTTTCTCCGGGGTTCTTTTTTATCATGTCAGTAAATATTTAATTAAAAATACTCAGAATTATTAATCTGGTGAACGTAAATATAATAATAATAAATACTAAGTGTTAGTCATATTTATAAAATCTTCCTCATTTAATATTTTAATAGTTGGAATTTTCCTGGCTTTCTCTAGTTTACTACCAGCATCTTCTCCCACTACAAGGTAATTCAACTTACTGCTTACCCCGCTGAGAATCTTGCCTCCGTTAGCCTCTACCATTTCTTCAGCATCACTTCTTTTCAGGCGGGTGAGCGTACCCGTGAATAAAAAACTCTGGTCACGAAGTGTCTCAGTACCCCGCTGCGTTTTCATATTCTCCATTTGCAAACCTAGTTTTTTCAGCTTTTCCAGCATCTGAAGATTATCATTATTAGAAAAATAATCTTCAATACTGGCGGCTACTTTTATGCCTACATCATCAAACTCCTGTAAAGCCTCCTGGCTATATGTGGCTAAATCAGAAATATTTTCGAGGTGACGCACCAGTGTTTTTGCCGTAGTTTCTCCTACATATCGAATACCCAGGCCATATAAAAGGCGATGTAAGGGTTGCTTTTTGCTGGTTTCTATTGAAGTAAGAAGATTCTGGATAGATTTCGTGCCAAGCCCTTCTAACCCGGTTAAATCAGCTTCTGCAATCTCGTATATCCCCGGTATATCTTTCAATATGCCTGCTTCATAAAAACGCCGCACATTTGCTTCTCCCAGGCTGCGGATATCCAGGGCATCTTTGCTCACGAAATGGATTATTTTTTCAACTACCTGGGCCTTGCAACTACTGTTCACGCAACGCCACACCGCTTCACCTTCAGGTTTAAATAATGCATCATTACAAACCGGGCAGCGGGTAGGGAAGATGATTTTCTTTTCTTTTCCAGTTCTTAGTTCCGGCAAAGATTTTACAATTTGTGGGATTACGTCGCCACTGCGCTCTATTATTACCTGGTCGCCCAGCATGAGATTTTTTTCCCTGATATAATCTTCATTGTGAATAGAAATACTGGAGACCGTAACCCCTGCGACATGCACCGGTTCTATTTTGGCAACAGGTGTTACCGCACCGGTGCGGCCTACCTGGTATTCTACATCTACCAGCCGGCTGCTTGCCTGTCGGGCTTTAAATTTAAAAGCAATAGCCCAACGGGGATGGTGAGACGTCATGCCCAGCCGTTCCTGCAGGGCCAGGTCATTTACTTTAATCACCATACCATCTATTTCGTATGGAAGGTTATCCCGTTTATTTTCAAATTCATTTATATGCTGTATGACCTTCTCCATTCCTTTCAGCACCAAGATTTCTTTTTGCGGGCTGCGGAAACCCAACGCCCATAGCATTTCTAAAATGCCACTATGCGTACCCGGTAGATCCTGGTGTGCGGTATATTTTTTGCCTGCAGCCGTATAACTTACATGGTATAGAAAAGCTTCCAGTTTTCTTCGCACCACCATGGCCGGGTCTTTTATACGTAAAGTACCAGCAGCGGCATTTCGGGGGTTGGCGAGTGGCGGCAGCCCCTCTTCCATAATTTTTACATTAAAAGCCTGAAAGTTATTTTTATTCATCAATACTTCACCGCGAATTTCCACCTGCTCCAAACCATATCTGCTAAAAGCGGCAGAGAGCGGCAGCGAACGTATCATTTTTACGTTTGGCGTTATGTCATCGCCGGTTTCGCCATCGCCACGGGTAACGCCACGGGCCAGGTGATCATTTTCATACAGTACCGATATGCTCGCCCCATCAAATTTTGGTTCCACGCAATATTCAATCTGCTCCAGGCCGGAAAGTTCCCGGGCCTTCCTATCCCAGTCAAACAGGTCTTCGGCATTGTAAGAATTCTCTAAGGAGAGCATAGGCACCAGGTGCTGCACTTTCGGAAAATCTTTTATGAGGGAATCGCCTACACGTTGGGTGGGCGAATCTTTGGTAATTAAGGTTGGGTATTCTTTTTCAAAACTTTCGAGCAGTTTATAGAGGGTATCATAATCAAAATCGCTGATTTTTGGGTTATTGATTACGTAATACTGGTGCTCATGAAAGCGCAGGATGTTACGAAGTGCTTCCACGTTAGCTTCGGTTACAACAGGATTACTTAGCCATTCACTGGTTTTTAAGCGTAGTTGACTTACCTGTGCAGGGGTATTCATAGCTCAAAGATAAAAACAGGCATTTTAATATTGAAAAGAATTGATTTCCGAAGGCTATGTATTATTATTTGTGGGAAGTAATACGTCCACTGGATCCATAAACAATTGGGTTATTTTTAAATTCAGACAGCCCGCAATTTTTTGAAGCTTTATCAAACTTACCGAAGCCTTATTGTTTTCAATTTTACTAAGAGTGGATATAGATATTCCTGAAGCTTTTGCAAGGTCTCTTTGTTTATATCCTAATAGCGCTCTCCATTTACGAATATTAGGGCCTATATATTTATGATCGGATTCGGGCATGGTACGATTATGATTAATAAAATTAAGTTAGCTTTTTTTAAAATTTCAAGCAAAAATTAAATTGAGTATAATTACTATGATATCGTAAACTTATTTCGGATAAATTAAAACAAATAAGGCATTAATATTTAGTACTTAAATTTTTTAATCTTGAAATTTACTAAAATTATTTTCAGATTAAAATTACTACAATGAAAACATTACAAAATTTTATCTTCCCTTCTTTTTTGTTAGCCATTATTATGACTGGTTGCCAAAAAACAGGAATTGAAAAGATAGCCGAAAATAATACGAGTCAACAATTTTCCGTGTCCGCAGCAAAAGAATGGTATTATGGTACATTCAAAAAATCACCGGAGTGGTTAGCCTCTGATGAAAAAGGATTGAAATTGCCTTATTGGAAAAATGGCAAGATTGGCAAAATTGGGGATTTGGATGTTGTAGAGTTTCCGTTAGTAAAAGAATCCAAACACTTTTCAATTCCAAATATAAATTCAGAATCTGAAATCAGAAAAATAGCAGAGGCTAGTATTTCAAATGTTTTATTTATTAGAGATGTAGCAGGAAAGATAGTACTAAGAGAAATAGAATATGTACCAAACTGGAATTTTCTGCAGAAAGCTGCATTTGATATAAGTTTCTTTACTTTACTCAAGGATTTTAATCATTTTTCTGGTGATGTTACTGTCAAAAGCTGGAATGGAGAAAAAATTTCCTTAAGAGTTATAGAGGAAGGACAAGTTCAAAGAGTCGCAATGAAACTTAATATGAAATTAAACCCTGTAAATGTCAATACAATTAAGCAATCTCAAAGTGCTGCGGCAGTTTTGGAGAATTGCGTAACAACTTCTTATTGTATTTGGCAGTCAGATTGTATTTTTACTATATCGGGTGATAATATGATAACCAATGAGTGTGGGAGTTGGTATAATACAGGCGAGTGTTGGGATGATCAAGTATGTTATCCAGGAGATGAAGATGAATGTTTATTATATGGAATAGGATGCCCTGGTGGAGGATGTGATCCTACCCTAATTTCGCCTGAACAAGGAGAATTCAATAATTATATTATGAAAGAATCTTCTCCTGTTTTTGAAACTCCTCCCTTGTCCAATCCTAATGGTGGTGCAATATCGGCTTCATTTACTTGGGATGTTGCAAAAGGTCAAATTGCAAATTGGAGTGTTCGTGCAAACACCGATTATACCTACGAAAAATTTTATTTAGTATCTTATGGGTATTCGTATAATCTTACGCATTTCAATACAGGGACTGCTTTTTATGTAGGATCAAATACTATGATTCAATCTACTTATACACAGATTAACCCGACTTTTAATCAAATTATCAATAACGGAACCCAGTATACTCAAGCCAAGTCGCATGTTGTGGGTTCGCTGCGGCATGTGATGGGAGTTGAATTACATTTGCCGTTTTGTCCAACCAATTTAGATTTTACTGATGTGATAGACAATTGGTTAACATTTACTCCGAATTAAAAAATTACAATGGCGGAAAGACATCGACGAATTTGCATTGTTTTCATATTCTCAATTTTTTGTTGTTGCAAAACTCTCAGGGAAAATTATTTTTCGTATAAGCAAGAAACCTTTGCAATTGATACCACAAGAAACCTAATCACTTCAAGCAGTTTAATTTCATACGGAGAATATCTTTTCGAGTTTAAAAAAAGAACAAATTACAGAGATGTATTTCAAAGTAATACGGGTAAAATAAGAACTACAATTTATTATGATACTATAGGTGTTTATCTTTTAAGTAAAAAGAATTCCATTTATTATGAGTTCGATACGTTTGCTTTAAATAATACGTTTATTAGATTGGGGTTGCTCAAGAACAAGGAATTTGGAGCAAAGTTTTCGGGAAATAATAGATTGGGTATGGAAACTACGCAAATATCAAAGCCCAAAGACACAATGATAAATAATATTAAATGTTTTTATATTCATGTGGGTACTGATGTAAAGGGGAAAGACTCTTTGTACCAGGAAATATTTTTAATCAAGGAAGCAACATTCAATTCACTTTTTAAAATAGGTGGATATAATTTTCCCGATTCTGAATATAGTTTGATTGGATTTTATTCGTATAATGCAAAAGTAAGACAAGGTATTCTACAAGTCATTGATGACTTGAGACCATTAACTGAGCTTGAAATAGCTATTTGTAAAAATATAGTTTTTAAAAGCAAGTCTTATGTTACAGATACAATTAAGGGGCTTTCGTACAGATAAAAACATGCAGATCTATAATAATCATTATTAGAAATTATAAAGTCAAATTATAATGTTCTATATTATAAATCTCATTACGTTGGGTAATTTGGCTATAATTTTCCTTCATTGAAATGAAATTTAGAGGGATAAAAATAAATGCATCTTCCGCTATTTATTTCCATGTAATTTTAGCAAATTCGCTTATCTATTTGAAGGTCTTTACTGCGCAAAATTATTTTGTTTTAGAATTCTTTTTATGCATTATACTTTTTGTTTTATCCATGATTCATTTTATTAAGGAAAATGTAATTTCTTTCTTGAAATATTCAGAAGCAGTATATTTTCTTTTTATCTATTATGTAATTATTAAGAGTCTGCTTACAAATAACTTTGATGCTCTTTCAATAAGTTATTTGATTCTTTCACTCGTTTTTTACTACGGCATTAAATGTTTTATTTTAAAAAGAGACTACTCAGCTATTTCAAAATTAATATTTTGGACGTCGGGTATCACATTGATTATTTATCTGGGTTTGGCTGCTTTCCATTGTTTTATTAAAATGGAAAATCTCAATAACTTCTTTTATCCTAATGTTAGCATTTTCAGCATCGTTTTAGCATCTCAAATTTCATTTATATTACCCATATGTGTAAACTTTATAAATAAGGAAACCAGAACAAAATATAGTTTTACCTTTATTATAATTTTAATTCTATTATCCGTAATTCTTCTTGCACTCACAAATGGCAGGGCAGGGTGGATTGGCTTTATATTGGCTTTGGTATACATTGCTTATCAATATCAGCCTATTCTTCGAATAAAAAAAGTAATTATTTTTCTTGCATTATCGTTAATTATATTATTGGGCTTTTTGTTGTCTTCCTATAAATCAGATTCATCTGGTGGCAGGATATTGATTTATAAAATTTCTGGAGAAATCTTAAAGGAAAACTGGCTTTGGGGCATTGGCCATGGCCAGTTCAAAGTGCAGTATAATTTATACCAGGCAAAATATTTTGCGTTTCATAACATAGATAGTAAAGAAGCCATGCTTGCCGATAATTCGTATTATGCTTTCAATGATTATTTCCAGGTATTCATTGAAAACGGCGTAATTGGTTTTCTTATTTTAGGGGCAATACTTTTCTTTTTATACATTCAATTTAAAAACACAAAAACAAACAACGATAACAAACATTTATTTATAGCATCTATTGCTTCTTTAATTTGCATTGTTACTGGCTCTTTTTTTTCTTATCCCTTGCACGTATTTCCCTTAATGGTTCAGGCAATTCTTTGTGTTGCCTTATTGAATTCATTTCCCACCTCATACAAATTCCAGGTTTGTTTGCCAGAAAAACTAATAATTTTCTCAAAAGTAATTTTGGTTTTAATAAGTGTTTTGCTCTTAATTCATTATAGTTTTTATGTTAATTATAAAATCAAAAGCGACCATGCTTTTAAATTAAAGAGAATCGGATATAAACATAAGTCACTTAAAATATACCAGGAGTTGAATAAGTCTTACATAAGGGAGGGCAATGCACTTTATTTATATGCACAGCAATTGTATTATAGTAACCAATTGCTACCAGCAAAAATGGTATTAAAGGATGCAAAAAATATTTACTCCTCCAATGAAGTATATAAATTATCGGCTTCAATTGAAAATGAGTTATACAATTTTGAACAGGCTGAAAAAGATTATAAAACTGCAATCTACATGGTGCCTAACAGAATGGCGGGCAGAAACAATTTATTAGATTTTTATCTGGAAAGAAAGGACACCACTCAAGCTATTTACTGGGCAAATTCTATTGTAAACATGCCTGTAAAAATACCTTCACAGCGAACAAAAAATATGAAGCAAAAAGCAAATGAAATTTTAAAGGCTTTCAACTTCTAATCCTTTGTTTGATAAGCAGCCATTAAAACATTTACATTTGAAAAAAATAACTGCATGATCCCCAAAAATCTTTTTTCTTTCTTGGTTCTTTCTACTTTCTACCTGCTTTTTTCTTCCTGCCAGCAAAAGCAGCATATTCACATGCTGGTTCACAACGCCAGCATTTATGTAGTGGATGATTCATTTACCATCAGCCAGGCAATGGCCATCCAGGATGGAAAAATTGTAGAGACAGGGTTAAATGATGTTTTATTAAAAAAATATGAAGCAGATAGTGTATTAGACGCCGGTGGCAAAGCAATTTATCCTGGCCTTATAGATGCCCACTGCCATTTTACCGGGTATGCTACAGATAAGTGGAAATGCAATCTTGTGGGCACTAAATCTTTTTCTGAAGTGGTGGATAGCCTCGTTGCTTATAGCCAGCATGCGCCGGCGCAATGGTTGTATGGCCGCGGGTGGGACCAGAATGACTGGGCGGTGAAAGAATTTCCTGATAAAAAAATCCTGGACAGTTTATTCCCGGACAGGCCCGT
>JBDSWG010000209.1:0-42370 GCA_039926825.1 Ferruginibacter sp. | reverse complement strand
CTGTAATCAAAACTCTGCACCTTTAATGCTTCCGTAGCACCCGCCGGAATAAGTTGTTCCTTTTTCAAAATAGGGGTTTCTGCTTCCGATTTCGGGTCTACCCGCACGAGGCCACCCTCTTTTGCTTTTACATACCCCATGCCATCTGGCGACCAAGTGAGGCCGCGACGCTGGGCCTGCAGGCTGGATACAGATATTAAAATAAAAACGAGAACTAAGTTAATACTACACTTCATAAATTCATATTTGCGTTAAAAATAAGCATAATGGATAAAGTATTCTCTTCAATACCTGTTAATTGTATGTGTGGTAATCCCTACGGAAATGAATAATTTTGCTGCAGCAGCAACATGATGAAAGATAAACTACGCCTGGATAAATACCTGTGGGCCATCCGGATTTTTAAAACCCGGAGCCTGGCGGCAGATGCCTGCGATAAAGGAAAGGTAAAATTTAAAGGCATATCTGCCAAGCCTTCAAAAAATGTTTTTGTAGGCGATGAATATGATATAAAAACTGAAGCAAAGAAATGGGTTATTGTGGTAACCGGTTTGTTGCCCAAACGTGTGCAATTTGCGGAAGCAGTAAACTATTACCTGGATAAAAGCCCGGAAGAAAATAAAGAAAAAACTGATTACCAGGCTTCCGCTTTTCACACGGGGAAGCGTATGAGTAAACAAGGGCGGCCCACCAAAAAACAGAAAAGAGATCTCGATGATTTTCTTTCAGAATAAATTTCAGTCTTTATGCAAATAGATATCATTACGGTTGTACCGGGTTTACTGGAATCGCCTTTTTCCCACTCCATTATGAAGCGGGCTGCGATGAAAAACCTGCTAAAAGTAAATGTGATTAATCTCCGGGATTACACTACTTATGCCCGGGCGCAAGTTGATGATTATCCCTTCGGTGGAGGTGCCGGAATGGTGATGATGATAGAACCCCTGGTCAATGCGGTGGAAGCCCTGCAGCAAGAAACAAACTATGATGAAGTTATTTTTCTTACCCCGGATGGCAAAACTTTTCACCAACAAATGGCCAACCAGCTTTCGTTGAAAAAAAACCTCCTGCTTATTTGTGGCCATTATAAAGGGATAGATCAGCGCTTCCGCGATCATTTTATTACGATGGAAATTTCCATAGGCGATTATGTACTCAGTGGGGGCGAACTGGCCGCTGCTGTACTTACGGATGCCATTGGCCGTTTGTTACCCGGCGTCTTAAATGATGAAACTTCTGCCCTCAGTGATTCTTTCCAGGACAACTTGCTGGCACCACCTGTTTATACGCGGCCAGAGGAATTCCGTGGATGGCGGGTGCCTGATGTACTAATGAGTGGCAACCACCGCCGCATAGATGAATGGCGGCATGATCAGTCTGTAGAACGCACCAAAGACCGGCGGCCGGATCTATTAAAATAAAAAACGGCCCAATGAAATGAGCCGTAAAAAAGTTTTCTAAAATCTTCTTTATAATTATCCTTCTCTCCTTAATTAAAAATTGCCGGATCCACTTTCACATTAGCCTCTACTTTATCAAAGTTCATAGTCCCCTGGCTGTTAGTTGTTTTGTAGGGAAACCAATAGCCTTCTGCCGTTTGGCGGTAATCTTCCAGGGTAGTTTCAAGATTCATTTGCTGTCCGCCAATATTTCTTGTGGCCGATGTTTTTACCACGAAACCCGTTTTGTTATCTATAAAAAAATTTACTTTAGAACCATCTTGGAGGGTAGCAATAAGTTTCTGAGCGGCATTGCCATTTACAGTTTCGGTACCTGCGGTTTCCAGGCTTACGCCTTTGCTTTTGTAATTAAATAATAACCCTTGTAAATCCAGTTGTGTCCTGGATGTTTTATACTGGTCATCTTCCATAGGCTGTGGTGCCTGCATGCCCATCACGGGCATAAACTGGGAACCACTTTTCGTGTTTACCACCTGGTAATTTTCAGATCCCATAATATCCATATCTACCCGCATACCCACGTTTTGCATGCGGGTAATGGCAATGCCAAAATCGTTTCCCTGCACAGAAATGGTCCCACTCATCTGTACGGATTGAAGACTGGAAAGTTTTTCTGCTCCACCCATAGCCGCTACATATTTATTTACAATTTCATCTGCCGTTTGTGCAGAAGCGGAAAAACTGCCGAGAATAGCCAGGGCTATAAATGACAAAAAAGATAATTTCATTGGTTAAATTTTTTAATTGGTTGCGAAGATAAGTTTACAATATAATTTTACAATATGGCGAACCTCACAATTAGCGGAAATTTAGTTTTTATAGAAGAAAAGAAAATTTCTTTCGGCACAATTTCTATTGCCGGGGGAAAAATTGCATCTATTATTATAGAAGGGGATGAAAAGGATGGGGAACCATACATATTGCCGGGATTTACAGATAGCCATGTGCATATAGAAAGCAGTATGCTGGTGCCGTCGCAGTTTGCCCGGCTGGCAGTAGTGCACGGCACAGTGGCCACCATCAGTGATCCACATGAAATTGCAAATGTGTGCGGACTGGAAGGCGTGCGATATATGATAAAAGATGGCAAGTCTGTGCCTTTCAAATTTCATTTCGGTGCACCGAGTTGTGTGCCGGCAACCGATTTTGAAACCGCCGGTGCCCGGCTAACGGCGGCAGATGTAGACCTGCTTTTGCAGCATGAGGATATTTATTACCTCAGTGAAATGATGAACTTCCCCGGTGTGCTGCATGAAGATGCAGAAGTAATGGCAAAAATTGCTTCCTCTAAAAAATACGGCAAGCCTGTAGATGGCCATGCACCGGGCCTGCGTGGAGAAGATGCAAGGAAATACATCAGTGCCGGCATTCAGACAGATCATGAATGTTTTACAAGGGATGAAGCACTGGATAAACTGGGTTATGGCATGAAGATTCTCATCCGGGAAGGCAGTGCGGCAAAAAATTTTGAAGCCCTGGCGCCATTATTAAACGAATATTCCGCGGAAATGATGTTTTGCACAGATGATAAACACCCGGATAGCCTGGCCGAAGGGCATATTAATGTATTATGTGCCCGTGCCATTACCAAAGGCATAGATGTTTTTCGCATTCTACAGGCGGCCTGTATAAACCCGGTGAAGCATTACCGCATGCGGAATGGCCTGATGCAGGAAGGCGATGCCGCTGACCTTGCGGTGGTAAAAAACCTGGTTGAATTTGCCGTTTTGGAAACTTATATTGACGGGGTTCTGGTAGCAAAAGACGGACGGCCCCTGATACAAACAGATCAGGCTGAAATTTTAAATAATTTTTCTGCCTTACCGGTTACTGTAAAAGATTTTGAATCACCTGGCCAGGCTGGACAAATGAGCCTGGTAATAGAAGCCCTGGATGGCCAGCTCATCACCAATAAGGTTGAAATGCAATTACCTGTGATAGATGGTTTTCGCCAGCCCGACCTGGAACATGATGTAGTCAAGATTGCCGTGGTAAACCGTTATTCATCTGCACCGCTGGCTGTTGCATTTATTAAAAACACCGGCATAAATTCAGGGGCCCTGGCTTCCAGCGTGGCACACGACAGTCATAATATTGTCGCTATAGGGGTTGATGATGACAGCCTCTGCCGGGCTGTTAACCTGGTGATAGCACAACGGGGAGGCATAAGTGCCGTAAAGGGAGGTGAAGAAAAAATACTCGCCTTGCCAGTGGCGGGCCTCATGAGCAATGAAGATGGATATGATGTGGCTGCTGCCTATACGGAAATGGACAAATTTGCAAAAGATGAAATGGGGAGCCGGCTTTCGGCACCTTACATGACGGCTTCATTTATGGCTTTACTGGTTATTCCGCACCTGAAACTGAGTGATAAAGGATTATTTGACGGGGACAGTTTTTCCTTTACTAATTAATATTTAGCCGTAATCACTTTGAAGGTTACACTATCTGTACCGCGGGGAGTAAAGAATTTTGATTTAAAAGACTTGCTTCCACCAGGAGTAATAGTCTCAAAAACAACTTCATGGTCTTCTTCCAGTAGGGCACCGGTTTTACTATAAAAATCTATTTTTATATCAACGTCTTTATAGGTGACCATCTTTGCATTGTTGAAAATGATACCTTTTACAACGGTTTGACCCAGGAGGTTTTTTTTATTATTTCCCTGCACATGCAAGAAGCGGTCAGGATTTTTTCTCTCTGTTTCAGTCAGATTATCTTTAGATTTTTCATATTTAGTTTCGGTATTGATGTCATACTGTTGTTCGTTATTGCAGGCAAGAAATATATGGGTGGTAAACAAAAAAAATGCAGCAAGAAAAAATGAGTTGTATTTCATATTCAAAATCTTTTAGCAGGCGTTCTCAACAAATTTAACCAAGGCGGGTGATTTTATTTTAGATTTGTTTGCCGCAGGGAAATCTTAACAAGCTTTTCTGCCGGTCATTTAAATCGCTGATATGGTACATAATTTTAGTAAAGATCATTCGCTGCTAAGCAACTGGGTAGCAGAACTGCGAAATGTAGACGTTCAACAGGATCGCATGCGCTTCCGGCGAAACCTGGAAAGGATTGCCGAAGTAATTGGTTATGAAATCAGCCGTAAAATGGAATGGGTGGAGGAAGATATTACCACGCCTATGGGAACGGCTACCTGTAAAGTTTTAAAACACCAACCTGTACTGGCAACGATATTGCGGGCGGGCCTGGCTATGCATAATGGCTTGCTTAATTATTTTGATAAAGCTGATAATGCCTTCCTGAGTGCTTATCGTAAGCATCATGCCGATGGCAGTTTTGAAATACGGCTGGAATATATGAGTTGCCCGGAAATTGACGACCGCGTCGTCATCATCAGCGATCCTATGTTAGCTACAGGCGCCAGCCTTGTGAAAGCCATACAATACCTGAAGGGTGAGGGGGAAATAAAGGAACTGCATGTGGTTTGCGCCATAGCCTGCACGGTGGGAGTGGAAAGTCTGCGTAGGGCAGAACCCAAGGCGCATATATGGTGTGGGGATATAGATGACGAATTAACGGCTAAAGGCTACATCGTTCCGGGACTGGGAGATGCCGGCGACCTGGCTTATGGGGCAAAAATGCAAAATTGATGTGAAGTCTGCATTTGTATGCGACAATTCCGACTGATTTATTATCTTTATTGTCTTGAACTGTTTTGGATATGACTAAATACCTCTTTATCTGTACCATGATACTCGCTGGCTTTTCTGTCAAAGCCCAGGATCCTCATTTTTCCCAGTTTTTTTCTTCCCCGCTTACCCTTAATCCTGCTTTTACCGGCAAGTTTGATGGAACCTGGCGTCTGGCGGCCAATCACAGGGATCAATGGCCTTCTATACCGAAGGCTTATGTAACTTCCAGTGCTTCCGTTGATTTTGGCATATTAAAAAGCAAAGTACCCGATGGCGATATTTTTGGAATTGGCCTTTCCGGTGTTTCTGATGCCAGTGCAAACAGCCAGTTAAAATTAAATTACGGTTCGGCTTCTCTTTCTTACCACAAGGCATTGGATGAAAATGGGTACAATACAATAGGAGCAGGCTTCCAGGGTACGTACAGCAGCCTGAGCCTGGACGTAAGCAAACTGACGTTTGAAGATATGCTTACTCAAAACGGTTTTACGGGTACCACTAGTGATGTACTAACCAATGGCAATAATCAAAGCTATGTAGATGTAAATGCAGGGTTGCTTTTTTCCGGGTCCAGTAATGGGTATAATAATTATTATTTAGGTGCTTCTATGTACCACATAAACAGGCCCAAAGTGAGTTTTAAAGACAAAAACTGGTTGCTGGCAGGTAGGGTTACAGTTCACGCAGGCGGAAGCTTCCCTATCAGCGATGTGGTTGGAATTTCTACTTCAGCTATTCACCAGATACAAAATAAAGCCAGCGAAACCACTTTGGGTGCGGCTGTAAGCCTGAATGCGAATGGCGACCCAGACAGGCCAACCAGCGTATACCTTGGTTCCTGGATACGTTTAAATGATGCCATTATTCCATATATAGGGTTGGAAGTTGCGGGGCTGCGCATCGGCGCTACTTATGATGTAAACATCAGCAGCCTGAAAGCAGCTACGGGTAGCCGCGGTGGCTCGGAAATATCTATTATCTACATCAAGAAGCATGTTGAATCAAAAGGCATTCCCTGCCCTAAATTCTAGTTCCGGTTTTAGCTGTATTTTTTTACCGGGCCGGGAGGCCACTTACATATTTATTGCCTTTTATATAATACCTGTAGGGCAATAAACCATCTGCACCCGCACTTTCCACGCCGATACGTTTACTCTGCCCGATAATTTTATCTTCAATTTTATAGCCATCATCCCAGAGGCTGATTCCTGCTTGACTGAGCAAAACACCAGAATGATTTTTATGAATACCCAGTGCTTTTCCCACATTTCCCGGGCCTTTGGTGAGGGTAAAATCCAATGCTGGCTTACCGGTTCTCGACAGCATAGCCGGCATGCCTTCTAAAGGTTCTACTGCCCGTATAAGAATGGCATCCGGTATTTCTTTTTTATTGGTCACAACATTCATCATCTGGTGCATGCCATAACAAATGTATACGTAAGCCGTGCCAGGGGCCGCATACATGTGTTCATTTTTAGATGTCCTCCTTCCATTGTAAGCATGCGAAGCTTTATCTGTAAAGGCAACATAAGCTTCTGTCTCCACTACTCTGCCGCTGGTTACAATGCCTTCAAAATCTGTACGAAGAATTTTTCCCAGCAATTCTTTAGCAATGGTATTTACATCTTCCCGGTCATAAAAATCCAGGCTTAGTTTTTTCAACCCCATGCTCAAAAATACTATATGGCCGAGGTTTATAACATTGTTTGCTAACTTTAGCGCCCTGCAGAATTTGAATTTATGCTCAGAGAAATTATCATTGCCATACAATCTTATGCTGAAGCCCATCGCTTCATCCGCAGGCATAAGTTATGGAAGTGGATATTTATTCCCGGGTTAATATATACCATACTTTTTCTCGGGGGCATTTATCTTTTTTGGATCACGAGCAATATGGCCATAGAATTTGTCCTGCTTAAGACGGGCGCCAAAGCCTGGCTGGATTCTATGCAGGACAGTTGGATTAACCTCTTGTTTATTGTGGGCCAGGTAATTCTACGGCTCGTCCTATTATTATTTTATTTTTCCTTGTTTAAATTTCTTTTCCTCATCATAGGCTCTCCGGTCTTTGCGTGGCTGAGTGAAAAAACAGAAAGTATTATGGCCGGAAAAGATTACCCTTTAAGCATGTCTCAATTAATGAAAGATATCTGGCGGGGCATACAAATAGCTGTGCGTAATATGTTGTGGCAAACAGTATACGTGGTTACTATATTAATTCTTTCTTTTATTCCTCTGGCGGGATGGATAGCGCCCCTTATTGCGCTGCTGGTAGAATGTTATTATTTTGGTTTTTCCATGCTGGATTACAGCAGTGAAAGAAACAACCTCTCTGCCCAGCAAAGTATTGATTTTATTGGCCACCATAAAGGCCTGGCCATAGGCAACGGGATGGTTTTTTATGGCATGCACATGGTGCCGTTATTGGGATGGGTGCTGGCCCCCAGCTATGCTGTTGTGGCTGCCACGCTCAGTATTATTTCTGCACGCAGTAAAGGCGTTATTACTTAATGGGAAGCGTTTTTCTTATACCGACTTTTTTAGCACCTGAGGCCCGCGAAACAATTACGCCATATGCCATGGAGGCCGTTAAGAACTGTACTGTGATTTTTGCAGAAAATGAAAGGACCGCACGCCGGTTTTTGAAAGCCATGGACCGGGAACTTGTGATTGATAATTTCGAATGGTACACGATAGATAAAAATGATATTTCCTACCAGGAAATTTTCAGGAAAAAATTAAAAGAAAATATTCATATCGCTATTATGAGTGAAGCGGGCTGCCCGGGGGTAGCAGACCCGGGCCAGCAATTGGTTGCGATTGCCCATGAAAATGGCAACCACGTAAAACCATTTGTAGGGCCAAATTCTATTTTACTAGCGCTGATGGCCAGCGGCCTGAATGGCCAGCATTTTGAATTTATCGGGTACCTGCCCATTGATAACACAGAGCGGCAACAAAAAATTATTGCCCTGCAGGCCGAGTCTAACAAAAAAAATTCCTGTATTATTTTTATTGAAACGCCTTACCGTAACGAAGCGCTATACCAGCAGCTGCTTAAAAGCTGTCATAATAATACGTCTCTGTGCCTCGCCATAAACATTACCGCGCCAGGTGAAAAAATAGAAACCCACAGCATAGAAAAATGGAAGCGTTTACCCGTACCAGTTATGCATAAAATTCCCGTTATATTTCTCTTACAGGCCGGTAAGGTTTAATGTCCGGAATCCCGCATATGAACAATTTCATCTACAATGTACCGGGTATAGCCCCGCCAGGGAATGGTATTTTTATACTCAGTATAATGAAGGTCAAAATTACTGCCGCTGTTGTTCATGAGCACTTTGGCAATACTGTCGTTGGTAACGGAAAACTCAAATTCGTATGATTGTATAGAGCCCGGTTCCCGGGAGCGCAGACCGGATTGTATGAGTTTACCTTCATACGTTTTAAAAACATTTCCTTTCTTTACGAGGTAATTCAGTTCGCCGGATTTAACGCCTTCACCGAAAACATAAAAATATTTCCACCAGATTACAACAGCAAAAACGAGGAAAAGGATAAGGAATATAATTTTCAAAATCTTACCCACACCGGAAGTTTTTTGTTTGTTTAAAATATTTTTTTCATTCGTTTCCATGTGCGCATGATTGAATTTTAAAATTAGGCATTATAAACCATATTCACTGACGAGCCACGTGAGGATAGCCATATTAACAGCCCCTAATTCCAGCTCTCTTTTACTCACGGCTTCAAACACATCCGTAGCAGCATGATGAATATAAAAATATCGCTGACTGTCAGGCGAAAGCCCTGCCAGCGTGGTTTCCAGTTCTTTTAAAGGAGAAATATCTGAGCCGCCACCGCCGGCAGATAGTTCATAAACCCCATAGGGCCGGAACAAAGGTTCCCAGGCTTTTAATTTCAAAATATTTTCTTCGGGCAATTCGAAATGAATTGCCCGTGGTGTAAAACCTCCAGCATCACTTTCCAGCGCAAAAATGGGTTTCCCCACACCCGTTCTTGCTGAATCCCGGTAAGCATGCCCGCCACCACCACCATTTTCTTCATTCATAAACATCACCACGTGTATACTACGTTTAGGCCTTAGGGATAGCGCCTTGAAAGACCGCATGATTTCGATGCTTTGCACACAACCCGTACCATCATCATTTGCTCCTTCTGCAAGGTCCCAGCTATCCAGGTGGCCACCAACAGTAATATATTCCCCAGGTATGTCCCTACCCTTCAACACACCTACCACATTATAAGACAGTACATCCGGCAGCATTTCGCAACTGGTTTGCACAAACATGCTCCTGACTTGTTTTGCTGCTATTTCTCGGCTAAGCCACTCCGCATCCATAGTACTGATGGCCATTGCCGGAATTTTTGGGAAACTATCATTATAGACAGTCGCTCCTGTGTGGGGGAAGCTGTCAATTGTGCTGGAAAGCGAACGTACCAGCACAGCAACGGCTCCCAACTTTGCTGCACGGGAGGGGCCGGAACGCCGGTAAATGCCACTTTCGCCGTAAGCACGGAAGGTGTTGATGTATGTTGGATTCATCGGGTTGTTATAAAAAACAATTTTACCTTTTATGCCTTTTTCTCCTAATGCTACCAGTTCATCATAATTTTTTACTTCAACCACCGAAGCCCTTACCCCGCCTTTAGGATTAGATAAGGAATTACCTAATGCCGTCGCTCTTAATTTGAGCTGTTTTCCCTGTACCGTTGTTGCAATACAATTTTCAACGTTTCCACGCACCCAATGCGTTACCATGCAGGGCTGCAGGTACACGCTGTCTGCACCAGCCTGCCGGAGCATCTGTGCTGTTTCATTCACCGCTTTTAATGCGTTAGCGGAACCAGATAATCTGGGGCCAACTTTTTTACAAAGTACCCTTAGGTTTTCATAAGCCTGGCTATGTTGCATGATTTCATCGGCTATTCGCTTTGCCATAACTTCATTTTCATTCTGGGCATAAACATTGCCACTTAGTGAAAATATTAATACTAAGAATAGAGAATAATTTTTCATAATAAACAAACTTACTTCATTGAACGTTGTAAATATTAATAAACAACTGATGATTGTTTATATGGTAAATTGCGATAATTGATTTTAAATTTTTGGATATGAACATTGCGATTGTTTGCTATCCCACCTTCGGGGGTAGCGGTGTACTGGCAACAGAGTTGGGCAAAGCCCTGGCAGACAAAGGACATAATATACATTTCATCACCTACCAACAACCGGTGCGCCTAAGTGGTTTTCATGCGAATATTTTTTACCATGAAGTAAGGGTGCCCACCTATCCCCTGTTTGATTATCCCCCTTATGAAACCGCGCTGGCAAGTGCTATGGTAGATGTTATTAATAATAATGATGTTGATCTCCTACATGTTCATTATGCCATTCCGCATGCTTCAGCCGCTTATATGGCTAAACAAATTCTGAGGAAACAAGGAAAAAAAATGCCGGTTATTACAACTTTGCACGGTACAGATATTACACTGGTAGGCAGGGATAAAACTTATAGCCCGGTGGTAACTTTCTCCATGGAAGAAAGTGATATACTCACAGCTGTTTCTGAAAACCTGAAAGAAGAAACGTATAAAAATTTCAATATCGAAAAGCCCATAGAGGTGATTTACAATTTTGTGGATGTTGCCAGGTTTCACAAAAAACCTGTAGATGCCTTCAAAAAATTAATTGCACCCGAGGGACAAAAAATCATTGTGCATGCTTCCAATTTCCGGAAAGTAAAGCGGGTGGATGATGTTGTAAAGACTTTCCTCCTCCTCAATAAAGCCATACCTTCTAAACTACTGCTGATTGGAGATGGTCCAGAGCGTTCCCACATAGAAGCGATGACCCGTGATTGTGAAAATTGCGGCGAAATAAAATTCCTGGGCAAGCAGGAGCAAATGGAAGACATCCTGCCGATAGCCGATTTATTTTTACTCCCCAGCGAATATGAAAGTTTTGGCCTGGCCGCCCTGGAAGCGATGGCCGCAGAAGTACCTGTAATTTCGACGAATGCCGGTGGGTTGCCGGAAATCAATATCAATGGATATAGCGGCTACATGAGTCCGTTAGGTGATGTAAATGATATGAGTGAGAATGCAATAAAAATACTTGGGAATGATGAAACACACCAGGCTTTCCGAAAAAACGCCCTGGCACAGGCACTAAAATTTGATATTGGCAATATTGTTCCGCTCTATGAAGAATTATACGAACGTGTTGTATAATTTTTTTTACCGGTTACGTAACCAACGCTCGGGGTCAAAGTTGCTGGACTCGTTGCTCATATAAAAATCTATTGCGCCAACGCCATCAAAGTTGGCTGCAACACGCCCAATTACCTGGCCTGTACGAACATCCTGTCCACGATTTACAGAAGCAGAGCTGAGATTACTATAAGTGGTAAAATATTTACCATGCTGTATTATGACAACCTGCATATCTTCTATATTGGTAACGGTAACAACAGTGCCATCAAAGACTGATTTAACGGGTGCTCCAATATCCGAAGAAATGGTTACCGAGGTTACGACCAGGGTACTACCGCTAGGCATTTTGTTACTTCCATAATGCATTAGAACATAGCCTTTATCTACAGGCCATGGCAATGAGCCCCGGTTCTTCTCAAATGAATTATTTAGTGCTGTATTATCAGCATTCAGCAATACGCTTACTCTTTTTTCAGCAACGGGTTTAACAGGAGCTGCGGCTTTTTTTTCTTCAACTGGTGCTGATGCAGGTGTATTTGCTTTTGCAATTGCTTCATCATTTTTTCTTTTCTTGTCTTCTGCAGCAGCCTTAGCCATGGCTTCTTTCCGGGCTTCTTCCAGGGCTCGCTTGATAGCAGAAGCTATAGCGCTATTAACCTTCTTTACCTGCTTTTGTTTCGCAGCTATCTGGTTATTTAGTGTTTTACCTTGTTTTTTTATTTCCGAAAGAATACGGTCCTTCTCTTTTTGCTGCGATTCCAGGGCAGCCATTTCATTGCTCTGGGCTTGAAGTGTAGTAGCCTTATTTTTCTTTGTACCTGTAAGGTCATCTATCCTTTCGTGGCGAAGCTGTTGCGTTCGCAAAATATTTTCTCCTTGCATCTCCCGGTAATTACGGTAGCTTTTCAAGTAAGAAATACGTTTTATGGCGTCATTAAAATTTGAAGCAGAAAAAATAAAATTCAGGAACTCATAATTACTCCTGTTTTTGTAAGCATACACCATGCTTTTTGCATATTCCTGCTTTAAAGTATCCAGGAGTTTATCATATTTTGTTATATCCCGTTGAATGGTGTACATATTATTATTCAGTAGCCGGACATCCTTATTCAAATTTTCTATAACCCTGTCCTGTAGATTCACTTTGTTATTTATGAGCTTCCATTGTAGCAGGTTTTCTTTTTCCTGCGTTTTATTTTTCTTGAGCAATTTTTCTGTTTCTTCAATTTCTTTTTTTAATTGCTGCCGCTGTCTTTCCAGTTCTTCGCGGGTTTGCGCCTGAATATGGAGAGACGAAAAGAAAATGGAAATAATTGAAAACAGAAGTGGTAAGAATACTTTTTTCACAGAAAAAAATTAATGGTTGTCGCTAAAATAACGCTTATTTGCTTTTATAATTTTTAGGAACGGAAAATGCCACTGATAATTGTTTGTTAAACTCAAACTGGCGAAAATTTAGATGGATGTCCAGTGTGTTCTCATCGCGGGCAAGGATGCGCCGCTTCGTTGAAAATTTTAAATTGTTTGCCATTACAAAATCAGAAAATTCCAGCTCCGCTGAGCGTTTTCCACCCGCAACATTTTCTTTTATAACACTTTTTACCAGGGAATAATCATTGATTCCCAGGGTGAGGTAGTTCGTGTATCCGCTGCTAAGAAATAAAAGAGTAATAAGATTGTCATTCGAAAGTAGCGATACTGTTTCTCCATCAACGAAAATGGCATTACCAATCAGAAGATTTTGTAAATCTATAAATGATAATGGAATATTGGTAACCTCCTGCAGGTAGCCAATAGATTTGTAGGCTACTGTTTTATCTGTCTTATTCATCACCACTATACTGTCCCTGTTAATAAAAACCCTGTAGACTTCTATGTTTAAAAAAGTAGCAGAAATAGAAATCCAGATAGCGCTGTCTTTTATCATTCGCAATGTTGCGGAGACCCCCGGTTTTTTACCTTTATTATCTTCCGCGTCTACATCAATCTTTGCTGAAAAAGTAGAGAAATCAATTTTATTTTTATTGAATGCAGCCAATGCATTATTTAATTTTTCAATTGAATCATTACCTGCAACAGGTAAAAAAGTGAGCGTATCTATTGCCGGAACAGGTGAAACACTTCTTCCTGCAGATTTACGTGCACTGTGGCAAGAAGAAATTAACGTAAAGGCACATATAATTGCAAAATAAAATTTCATGGTTATTAGTTTTTCCCTGTGTGCCCGAAACCTCCCTGCTGCCGCACGGATTCCTGCAGGGCATCTGTTTCAATAAAAACTGCCTTTTCTGTTTTAGATAAAACTAATTGGGCAATCCTGTCTCCACTGTTGATAGACTGTGGCTCCTGGCTAAAGTTTATAAGCAATATCTTAATTTCCCCGCGGTAATCACTGTCTATAGTTCCCGGGCTGTTCAGGCACGTAATGCCAGCATTTAAAGCCAGCCCGCTCCTGGGACGAACCTGTACTTCATACCCCGCGGGTATTTCCACAAAAAGGCCCGTGGGAACCAGGTGCCGTTGTAGTGGTTGCAAGGTGACGGAAGAAGATAGAAAAGCCCTTACATCCAACCCCGCAGCTCCCGCTGTAGCATAGGCTGGTACGGAATTGTCTGATTGATTTATAATTTTTATTGAAACCATATATTTTATTAGCGTATAAGCATTACCGTGCCCCTCGAGGTTTTAAAAAATCCCTGTTTGTTTTTATAGGTTAGTTGCCAGGTGTACCCGCCCAAAGGTTGCTTTTTCCCTTTCATTGTTCCATCCCATTTTAATGCAGGATCTGAAGAGCGGAAAACAGGCTGACCATACCGGTTAAAAATAGTAAAATCAAAATAGGTGGAGAAGAAAACACCACTTACTCCGAAATTATCATTTCTTCCGTCTCCATCAGGTGTGAAAGCATTTGGAATAAACAAAGGGCAATCGCCGGGTTTAATCACAATTGTGTCTCGAACTATGCAATTAGAGAAACTTTGTGCAACTGAATATATTCCTGGTTTATTTACAAAAATGCTGGCAGTGTTTTCACCGTTATTCCAGAGGTAAGTTGCCCCGGAAATATTGTCAGCCGTTAGTTTCACCGGCTCTACTGTACAAATAGTAGTGTCTTTCCCCAGGTTTAAACTATTGACTGCTTTCAGGGTTACTATTACAGAGTCACGAATCGTACACCCCTTATAATTCATATCCAGCCAATAAATACCACTTGTACTTACATTTATGCCAGGTGAAGTTGCACCGGTACTCCATAAATAATTTGCACCGGATACATTCGGTGACAAACTAATTGTTGCAGGGGCACAAGCAGTAGTATCTCCAGGTAGGAATGGAATGGCACTATTGGTTATTTGCAATTCATGAAATATAGTGCTGGGTTCAGGAAGACATGAATTGTTTTTATACACTTGCAGTTTTACCGGGTAAGTTCCATAAGCCGCATAAATATGAGCTGGAGATAAGAGCCGGGAGTAGCTTCCATCACCAAACTCCCAAAATACAGAGTCTATCCCAGTTTCATTATTTAAATGAAATATTGTATTAAGTGTAGCACAGTCAGTATTCGAATAAAAATCCGGAGGTGCGGTAAGGGTATCCAGGTCTGACGCAATCATAGTCGGAAACCCATATTGCACTTTTGGGTTAGCTCTTCCTCCACCTAAATCAATATAAGACTGTTGATAATTACATGCAGTGCCAGGTATATCAGGATTTAAAATAACACTCACTGCAGAGTCTTTATACAAACTATAATAGATTTTTTTATCAAGACCAATTTGTAATCCGCCCGCAGTTAAAAGGGTATTTGTGCCTATTATAACTTTACTATTTAAGATGGCTGAAGCCGTAGTTTGTAAAATATCAAACTGGTATAAAATTGCAGGAATTTCATCGCTCAAGTTTGCAGATACATACATTAATTTGCTATCAGGAGAAAATTCAACACCATAACAGCCAGTAAAAAATTGTATCTGATGAGGCTTAAAAAATATTGAATTTGAAATTTGTCCAGTAGAATTATTAAAATCCATCAGTTCAATTTCATCGTTTTCAAATGAATGTGCCGCAGCTAAGCGTTTTCTATCTGGTGAAAATTTCAAGCTACCCAATGCGTTATTGAAATATCCCCCTACCACCAGCCCCGTATGGCTAACGACCGGTGATTGAGATAGACCCGTAGGTGACAACAGGTAGGAGTGATATTCATCTGTCTCCCACTTTCTTATGGTAATCCATATATCTCTATTGTTGCAATGCCTGACTGCAGCCAGTTTTTCATAAACCTCATCTTCTATGAGTGTATTCTTGATTGTAACTTCTCCCAAACCATTATCCCGCCTCATATTAATAATAGAATACCGAAAAGCCTGATTGGGCTTATTAGCAGCTCCCACAGTAAATAAATAGTATATACTATCAGAACCAGGCAGAAGAACCGCTACAGAATTACATGTACTACTTACATCTCCCAACAAGTTGGCTCCATTGAGCATTAAATCCTTAGTTCTATTAAAAACTCTAACACCGTTAGTATAAAAAAGAAGATTACCATTATTATCCGACATTGTAGCAGAGCCTTCCAGGCAATTAAGGTTTGTATTATTTACAATAACCGGCGAGCCACTAGAAAAATTGAACCCCACACCCTGCCCGAAAAACCAGTTTTCATATTGCTTTTGCGCCTGGAGCCCAAGCGTACAAAAAGATAAGTAGCAAATGGTTGATATAGTAATGAAAAGCCTATTCACCTGTTTTTATTAATAATACATTAGCATAAGCATACAACCCCTCTTCCCTGCCGGCAAATCCCATTGATTCAGTGGTAGTAGCTTTAATGGAAATATCCATTATACTCATTTGAAGTATGGCGGCTATGGCTTCCTGCATGCCTGGAATGAATGTAGCTATTTTGGGTTTTTCCAGGCACAATGTTGAATCTACATTTACAATTTTATACCCCCTGGCATTAATGATGGCATAAGTTTCAGTCAATAGTATTTTACTGTCTATATCCTTATACCGGGAATCCGTATCTGGGAAATGCTTTCCAATATCACCTAAAGCAAGTGCGCCAAACATTGCATCACAGATGGCGTGCAGTAATACATCTGCATCACTGTGCCCTACAGCTCCTTTTACATGGGGTATTTCTATGCCCCCGATAATCAATTTTCTTCCTGCTGCCAACCTGTGAAAATCAACTCCCTGCCCTATACGGTATGCCATGTAATTACATTAATGATCAAAGATCAGTAATAAATCTATATATGCAAAAAGCGCTTCCCGGGAGAAGCGCTTTTTTAAAAATATAAAGAAACTAATTATTTGTTATCGATATCTAATGACAAACCAAAACGTAAAGTATTAGAAAGTGGGTTACGGTTAACACCAGAACCTGAAGGTAACAGATAGCTGAAGTTAAGTCCAAACATGTTATACTTTAAGCCAGCACCTACGGTGAAATATTTACGATTTCCTTTATCTGGATGCTCGTAAAAATAACCAGCCCTTACAGCAAATTGATTTTTGTACCAGTACTCAGCACCTAATGAAGCTGTTAACTCACGAAATTCTTCAGAACCACCACCTGGTGCATCACTGAAAGAACTAAACCAGGAACTAACTACACCCTTTGAGCGATAATCTGCCAGACCGGCAGAATCTGTAACAGCTGGAGGCGTGGGAACCAATAATTTATTCAAATCAAGACCAAAAGTTATTTTGTTATCTGCATCAAAAGATTTGGTATAAGTAGCACCTACACCTAAGTTAGCAGGGATATAATCTTTTTGAGTAGCATCGCTGGTGTAAGAAATTTTTGCACCCAGGTTACTTAATGTAACGCCCCAGTTGAATCCGCTTCCAGCTTCAGTAGTGCCCTGGTGGTAATAATGCAGGTCACCTGCTACAGAGGAACCTTTTTTATAAGTCTGGCCGGATGATGCGCTGTACCCATTTGCAAGGTCAGAAGAAATATAGCGGATGGCTACACCAACTCCGGATTTTGCAGAAAGTTTACGGCTATAACCTCCGTCTATTGAGAATTCACGTGGACGGCCACTACCCAGCATGTTTCCGGAAGCATCCGTAAACTGGATATTACCCAGGCTGAAATAACGAAAACCCAAAGAAAGTGCCTGGGTCTCGTCTAATTTATAAAATCCTGCAAGTGAAGCCAGGTAAACATCATTTAAACCAAGATCATTCAACCATGGCGTATACGTTACTGCCAAGCCAGCATTATTCATGGAAAAAGGCGTTTTTGCAATATTCCAGAAAGCTGAATTAGCATCTGGAGCAGTTGCAATACCCAAGTCACCCATACCACCACTGCGGGCATCAGGAGAAATTCGTAAAAATGGGACTGCTGTTGTGACAACATTAATGGGGCTGGCGGTTTGCTGCGCTTCTGCTAGGGTTGTTGCACCAGCTAATAAAATCGCCAGGGCAGAAAGTTTCAAAGTTGCTTTTTTCATGCGTTTTGTTTGTCTTGGTTAGGTAGACTTACCTCTATAAGCGTTTATTTTAATGGTTTATTCGGGGTGGTAAAATTACTAAATTTTCTTTTACTATTAACAAATATATAAGGTCTTGTTAAAAAACAACAAAAAATCTTTTCAATTTAACTTCTGCAGCTTTACAAATACCCCTGTAAAACTCAAAAGTAAATGGAAAATCAGACAAAATATCTTTGCAGTCAAACGATTATTAAAAAAAAATATTTTAAGGCAAGAGTAAAATTTTTTCAATTGCCAACAAATCTATAAAAAAAGACAAGAAATATGACTTGCGAACTACAGTTGATGGAAAGTTATTTATATTCGCATCTGTTGTTACCTCTAAGCAATAATAAAGAAAACCTTTCGTTCAATAATTAGTCTAAACGAATGCACATGACAAAAATGATTTCCGGCAAAGTGCTGGTAATATCCGTTCTCGCCGCTTTATCCCTTAGTGCCTGTAAAAACGGTGGCTTATTCGGGAAGAAAAAAGGAAAGTCTGAAGTTACAGGCTGGAATTACGATGATAAAAACATGGGTAATTTCCACGTGGCAAAAGTGAAATATCCAAAAGCTGGCCCTGGCCTGGTATTCGTGCAGGGTGGTTCCTTTTTAATGGGAGCCAAAGATGAAGATGTAATGGGTGACTGGAACAATGTTCCCCGCCGTATTACTGTTCCTTCTTTCTTTATAGATGAGACTGAAGTAGCCAATGTTCACTACCGTGAGTATCTTTACTGGTTAGATAATGTCTTCAGTGGTGATACTGCTATTATGTACAAAGCGCTACCAGATACACTGGTTTGGCGTGAAGAACTGGCTTACAATGAACCATATGTAGAATATTATTTCCGGTTCCCTTCCTATAATTACTATCCTGTGGTGGGAGTTTCCTGGCAACAGGCACATGATTTCTGTATATGGCGCACAGACAGGGTGAATGAACTTAACCTGATGAAGAAAGGATACTTGAAAAAAGATGCTGCCAAGCGTGAAATGAAAGGGGCTGGTGCGGATGGTACCTTTAATACTGAAGCTTATCTCCTGAACCCGGATTTAATACAAGGGCGCTCCAAGCCTAAGAAATCTGATCTAATGGATGTAAATGGTAAACCCCGGGGTACAGTAAAGATGGAAGATGGTATCCTGAATATGGGTTATCGCCTGCCTACAGAAGCGGAGTGGGAATATGCAGCTTATGGTTTATTGGATCAAAATCCCAATCCACGTAAAAAAGAAGGTAAGAGTGGTGAAGAGCTTTTATCTAACCAACAAATATATTCCTGGAGCCAGAACCCGAATGGATTGCGTGATAATCGCAGGGGAACCTGGCAAGGTAAATTCCTGGCCAACTTCAAACGTGGCAGTGGAGATAACATGGGTACTGCCGGTGGTCTGAATGATCGTGCTGCTATTCCTGGTAACATTAAATCTTTCTATCCGAATGCATTTGGCTTATATAATATGAGTGGTAATGTGAGTGAGTGGGTAGCAGACGTTTACAGGCCAATGACATCTGTTGATGGTGAAGATTTTAACTATTTCCGGGGTAATAAATTTCAGAAATATTACAAGAATGCTTCAGGTGAATATGAAAGAGATAGCATGGGCCGGTTAAAGAAAACTGATATTTCTGATGAAGAAGTAAAGAACAGGCGCAACTACCAGCATAATGATGTAATAAATTATCTTGATGGTGATTCTGCAAGTGGTGTCTATTATGGTTATGGCATTACATCTCTGATAAGCGATCAATCCCGTGTAATTAAAGGTGGTAGCTGGAATGACCGCCCTTATTACCTTTCACCTGGTACCCGCCGTTTTATGGAAGAAAACCAGGCAGCCAGTACGGTTGGCTTCCGTTGTGCTCAAACTTACCTTGGCCCGCCGGAAGGACCAGGATTTAAAGAGGGTAACATCTTCGGAAAACGAAAACAAAATAAACGAAAAAAGTAAAATATTAAGCTCCCTTCCCGGGAGCTTTTTTTATGTCTTTACCCTTAGCTTTACAACATGGATATAGCTGGCATTTATGAATTGTTTCAACAAAGTTCAGGTATTGAAACCGATACGCGGAAACTAAGCCAGGGGTGCATTTTTTTTGCCCTGAGCGGGGAAAATTTTGACGGCAACCAGTTTATCTCTTTTGCCCTGGAGCATGGTGCTGCTTACTGTGTTGGTGATAACACGGCAGGCCTTGATGATGAACGAATCATTACTGTAAAGAACAGCCTGGAAACATTGCAGAAACTGGCCAGACACCATCGCGAAACCTTAGATATACCCGTAATTGCTATAACCGGTAGTAATGGAAAAACCACTACAAAAGAGTTATTGCATGCCGTACTTTCAGAGAAATATAAGACATACACTACTGTTGGCAACCTCAATAATCATATTGGGGTACCACTTACCTTGCTCAGCATAAAAAATGATGCGGAAATAGCTATTGTTGAAATGGGCGCAAACCACATTGGAGAAATTGCCTCTTACTGCAGTTATACATTGCCTACGCATGGCCTTATCACTAATTGCGGAAAAGCGCACCTCGAAGGTTTTGGTGACGTTGAAGGAGTTATTAAAGGAAAGACAGAATTATTTGAATACCTGGCAGCTCATGAAGGAACGGTTTTTCTGAATACTGACCTGGCCTACCTTGAAACACCGGGTGCCCGCATAAGCAAGCAGGTTACTTTTGGTGCTTGTTCCGGAGAAACACGTGGCAAAATTATCAATAGCGAAAATTTTCTCGATGCGGAATTCACAGTCTCACAAGAAGAACCTTTCACCATACATTCAAACCTGGTAGGAGGATATAACCTTCCTAATATGCTGGCCGCTGTGACTGCAGGTAAATATTTTAAAGTGGAAATTAAAGTCATAAAATCTGCTTTAGAAAACTATATGCCGACGAATAGCCGTTCGCAAAAAATTTCTGTGGGTTCCAATGATATTATCCTGGATGCCTACAATGCAAACCCGTCCAGTATGGAGGCAGCTGTGCTCAATTTTGCCGCCATGCCGGGTGACAATAAAGTAATCATCCTGGGGAGTATGATGGAGTTGGGTAAAGATTCTGCGGAAGAACATACTAACCTGGTTCGCCTGGTAAATAATTATTCCTGGAATGCGATGGCTTTTTGCGGCCCGGGATTTAAAGATTTAGTAGAAGAAAAACGTTGGTTTATTGATGCGCCAACGGCGGGGAAATGGTTCCATCAGGAAAAATTTCAATATTGTAAAATCCTGATCAAAGGTTCCCGTAGTATGAAGATGGAAAAGGTTCTGAAAGCATAATGCAGGAATGTAACTATTTAGGAATCTCCTTCCTGCAAAATAATTTAAATAAAAACAAGCAAGTTCCCCATCAAACAGATATGCCGCTGTCTTTAAAGCTTACGCCAGGTTTAAGATTGTTACCCTTTCGCCATTCAAGCAATGCCTTTAAAACCAAAAAAGGAGCTATAATAATAACGGAGCCCCAAAGATTTTCCGGGACGAATATGTCAGGAAATCTTCTCACCACAAAGAAGTATAATAAACCAGCCAATATTATAGAAATGTGTAGTATCATCAGGTTTCCGGTAAAAGGATTGTAAAACCCATTCTTTCCTTTAGTTACAGACCGCTGCCTGCCCCATTCGTTGAGAAAAATTGCAAACACGTTTATATCAAACATCAAATTCTTAAAAAAGAAAACCTGAACATTAAATAATAATAATTTAGGATTGCCCCAATTGTTTACAATACCAAATAAAACAAGGATGAAGACGAAATAAAGAAAAAGCATAAAATATTTAATCCATACCGGATTTAAATTTTTCTCCGGAGAAATTTTCTTTTCTGTGTTATAAAAATATATTCCATCCATTGTAGCAGTTATAAATTCATGCCACCAAAATAGATATAGGATATAAAAAATTGTAGCGTTACCCTGAACTACAGCGAGTGCAGGAAGTACTACGGCCAGAAAGAGGTTGACCCAACGATATATAATAGAATGAGAATTGATAATCTAATAAAATTAAAGAAAACCCTTGCATGAATATTAAGCAAGATGCTAAATTAAAGCCGTTTATTCGGAAAGGGTGAAAGTAAAAAAGGGTCGAAGTGTAGTATACACTCAACCCTTCCAGCGGAGACTAAGGGATTCGAACCCTTGATACAGTTTCCCGTATACACACTTTCCAGGCGTGCTCCTTCAACCACTCGGACAAGTCTCCAATAAATTCAGGGCTGCAAATGTAGGCATAAATGAGAAAAGAATATTAGGCTTTACGCAAATGTAAATAAGCAGTATTATTTATAAACCGCAGCCGCCGGTACGCCTATAGTCTTTAATATCCCCGTCATGTTACCTACCCAGATGAGCTTAATAAATCCTGTATAAGGATCGCGGGTAATACTATATTCAGGCTGCCTTAAATTACCGTGCAAAGGATTTGCATTTTTTATGAGGAACTTATTGGCAATAAAACTTGTAACGTGTTTCTTTCTTAGCACACCATCACTATTGATATCAGGCTTTAATGGGGTGATATGCAAATTCTCATAATAAAGGGTCATTTTACCTTTTCCACCGGAGTTATCCCCCGACATAGTGAATATTCCTTTCGATATGGTTCCTCTTTTTATAGTGAATAAAGATAAGGGTTCAGTTATAGGATTAATAAGATCATTATCTATTTTTCCAACCACCAGGCTGGCGTTGAATTTACCGGTTTTCACGTTCGCCAGGTCGAGGTTTATATTAATTTCTATTGGAGTGGTGCCCTTTAACCTGGCATGGCTTTTTAGGGCAGCGATGCTTTGACGGGAAATATTATTTTTTACATTGGTAATGTTATCAATAGTGCCATTAAGCTGATCAATGATAACTGTAGCAGCCTGGTTTATATCCGGGTTTATTTCTTCATAAATAACTTTTGAAGAAGCGATTTCCAGCGTCTGAATATTAACAGGAAGGGGTAAACGCATAAGCAACTGGTGTGGGTAATTATTACGTGGGAGAACAGGGGCAGGTTTACGCCGATCTATATATACTTTTATAATTGCATCACTTACCTTACCGCTTGCAGCAAAAAACTCATCCTGGTTGAAGAGTGCCCACCAGTCTACATTTTGCATACTCAGCCGGGGTAGAGCGACATCATAAATAACCTTGCGTTTTTGAAACCTTTTTTGCAACGCAACATGACCACCTTCAGGTTTAAAACTAATGCCGGTAGCCAGGAGTGATTTTGTTTCCCCCGTTATTTCAATTTTATCTATGTGAAATTTATAGTCTTTAGCTGGTGTCTGTACTTCGTAATCTTTTGCACTTATTTTGGATTCGCGGGAAAAGATAAACCGCTCTCTTTGCCGGGCAGCGTTACTATCTATTAAAAAATCACCAAGGTGAATATCAACATCCCCGAGGCTGGAAGTAACACCATCTTTATTTAGATTATGATTGATAAATTTTCCCCCATTTAAATAAATATCACCTATAGAAATTTTCTGGTACGATGCGGAAATTTTTTCAGATAAAGTTTTCTTTTGTTTACCAGATACAGCATTAAAAGAGCGTGTATGATGATATGCATTTACGTCGGGCTGCAGGAAGCTCACCGACTTAAGAGAAAGTTCTTTTTTGCCAATAAAATCTTTTAAGTCAAGACCATCTACACGGATGCCTGAAAATTTTATAGAAAAAACATCATCGGGCAGCTTACTGTTAGAAAGCATTTTATTATATACACCTGTATCATAATAAATTCTGCCTGCTCCAAGGCCAGCTTCACCGCCTGCAGCATTCATAAAAATACTGTCCAGTTCCAGCACGTAAAGGCCCTCTGACCCGTCTTTTACTAACTGTTTTAATTTGGCTATTACCTCCGGCCTGATATCCGTAGGTGACGCACGTTCACTTGTCTGGGCTTTAAAATCACTTGTCTCTAATACATGATATTTCAGGTAAAAAAAAACTGCAATTGATAAAGCAACCATTATCAGGATGAAAATAATAATGGATTTACGCATGGGAAGTCACTTACAAATATTGTCCCAAACAATTTATAAGGGTTTCTCTGCCTCATTTTTACGGAATATTTTAAGCATCATCTTATATAATTCCGGATGCTTTTCTGCAAATAATTCCGGGCGTTCAAAAAAGTATTCTGAAACAACTGCAAAAAATTCTGCCTGGTTTGTGAGCGCATATAAACGGATATCTGATTTATCATCGCGGATTTTTTCCATCTCCTGTTGTATCAAGCTCAGCCAGGGCAAAAGATATTTTTTATTGAGGAGGAACTCCGGCAAACCATCAATAGCGCCATCCGTTTTATCTACAAGATGCACAAATTCATGAATGGCGGTATTGGTATTCCCTTGTTCATATTTAAACCCTTCCCTCAATTGAATTTTAGATAAAATCATAACATGGTTCAAAGCACCGGTGCCTACCATACCCCCAATATTACGCTCGCTGCCAGCCTGGCTGAATGCTTCACTGAAGCTATCCGGATAGAGCAAAACTTCGCGGAGATTCAAGTATTCCCAATCATCAAAATTAAATATGGGAATTATTGCTCCTGCAGCAATCAACATCTTGTCCAGGGTTTCAACCACCGTATTCACGCCGGTTAATTTTGTGCGTTGTAAAAATTTTACGACCCGAAATTCAAATATTTTCTTTTTCGCCTGTTCTAGCTTTTGATAAAATTCAACATGCTGAGCCAGGATATCCTGTTCTTCAGCAGATAGCGCAACGGCTTCCCTGTTCTTTTTTTTACGCCTGAAAAGAAACAATAATATGAAGATGAAAATGATTATGCCGGCAATGGCTGCAAGAATGTTATTCACGCCTTAAAATTAGGCAGGAAAAATTCGTTTTATACAAATTATTGAATGCCTATTAACATTTTTTTATAAAGGCTTTATCAATCTTTTGCATTCATAATCGATCTTATATATGAACAATTAAAATTAAAGCCATGAAAAATTTTACCACCAATCAGGAAGTGTTACTGTTGCCGACTTGTAGCCAGTTCAGAAAAGACTGGTGTGTAAAACAAGAGACACCTGATTCAAAAAAACTATCAGAAAAAGAACAACTGATTCAATTGTGCTGGAATGGCATGCTTCCGGAAATACTACCCGAAGTGACAGAAAGTTCATCCGAAGGAAACCAGCTTCGCATCTGGGAAATAAATGAAACCCGGAATATGCTGGATATAAGAATGGGCGAATTAGATGAATCTATGAACGATGAATGGTCTATAAATCCATATGTGCATCATTCTCTCGTTAACCTAAATTAATGTAAAAGAAAATTTTTTATATTTTATTTACTTATGAAAACCAGCCGGCTCATGCCGGCACTTTTTTACTATAAACCTGGAAATATAAGCTGTGCATTTGCGGTCGTTATGTTTACAACATCTGCAGTAGTTTTGCCTGCGGCCAGGCCTATGCATTCAGCTATATATGGCAGGTAGCGGCTTTCATTTCGTTTACCCCTAAACGGTACCGGGGCCAGGTAAGGCGCATCCGTTTCAAGCACCATGTTACCAATTCCTGTTTTAGCAATGACTTCGGACAAACCACTTTTTTTATACGTAACAACACCACCTATACCCAATAAAAATCCAAGGTCCATCACCAGCTTTGCTTCTGCTAATGTACCGCCAAAACAATGAAATATACCTTTCACACCACGTATCGCATACGGCCTTATGACGTCAATTGTTTCTGCCATGGCATTCCGTGTATGTAAAATAAGCGGAAGTTTGTACCTGAGCGCCCATTCTGCCTGCATCTCCAGCGCCTCATATTGCTGCTTTTTAAAACTAACATCCCAATGAAAATCCAGGCCTGCCTCCCCAATGCCTGCGAACTTTCGGCTTTTAAGATAGCCTTCTGCCACGGACAGCTCTTCCCGGTAATTTTCCTTTACGGAGCAGGGATGAAGGCCCATCATGGCAATACATTCTCCTGGGAAACCGGCTTCAACGGTAAGCATTTTTTCGTGGGTAATGCTATCAATCGCTGGCATGTAAGTAAACTTAACGCCAGCAACTCTGCCGGCTTCTATAACATTCCCTAAATCACTGGAAAATTCATCTGAATATAAATGACAATGAGTATCAATCATGTTTTCAATGATTTTTGAGTAAATCTGTTTTGTAGTCCAAACTATGATATTTGAATAAATACGAAATTATTGAAAAATAAATTTTGTCTTTTCAATTTCAACTGCGTACCTTGTTTCAAGTTTTCATAGGGTACGGATTAAAAACGGGCCAGGGTTTCTACCCCGGCCCACTTTTTTTAAAGAAATTCCAGTGTTTCCGGTAGTTTACAGAATACATACCCCTTATCATGAAAATATTTCAAGACCAATGGCAAAGAAAATTCCAGGTGCGGAAATGCCTTTTTACTGTCATGGTAAACAATAATATCTCCCGGCCGGGCATTCAATACAACATTATCAAGGCAACGTTTTTGAGTTATGGATGTATCAAAATCCCCGCTTAACAGGCTCCACATAATAATTTTCATTTTTGTTTTTACCAGGTGTTGCTGAAACCGCTTCATACGCCCATAAGGTGGGCGGAACAACCTGGAGTCAATGACTTCCGAGGCATCAGCAATATCTCTGATATAGGTTTTATCATCTGCATTCCAGCCATTTAAATGGTTATAGGTATGATTTCCTATACTGTGGCCTTCAGCAATTATTCTCTGGTATAAATCGGGATGGCTAGCTACGTTTCTTCCCACACAAAAAAAGCTGGCCTTCCCCCCATACCTCGCCAGTTCGTCTAGTACAAATTCCGTAACCCCCGGTTCGGGTCCATCATCAAATGTGAAATAAAGATTTTTTTCAGACGTTTTAATTCTCCAATGTCTCTCAGGAAACATTTTTTGCATCCACCAGGGAGAACGGACAAAGTATAACATATGTGAAATTAATTTTTTCTTAATTAAACCAAGCTAAAAAGCCACTGTCATAGTTTAACAAAATTTAAAGCATTATGAAAATTCTAAAACCTCTAGGGATACTCTTATCCTCCATTCTTCTGCTGGCGACTTCCTGTAAAAAAACAGATGCCACAGATAATGAAGCAGAAACCAGCTTTGCACTGACAGCCAACGGAGCGATTACTGAAAATTTTATTGAAGATGCCAGCGATGTAAAAGATGAAGCACTGACGGAGCGTGACCTGGTAGGAAATTTCGGGCCGGCAGGGCCAGAAACCATATTAGGTTGTGCTGTAGTAACTGTTACGCCCCAATCCGGCTTTCCTAAAACCATTCTTATAGATTTTGGAACTGGCTGTACTGGCCCTAATGGTGTATTGAGAAGCGGTAAAATACAGGTTGTTATATCTGATTCCATACGTCGGCCCGGAAGCACTGCGGTAATGAGTTTTGATAATTATTTTGTGAATGCTCATCACATAGAAGGCACTATTACCTGGACAAATACAACCACAGGTATTCAAAGAGCCTGGCGCAGAGATGTTGTAAATTTAAAAACTACAGCGCCTGGCGGCCGCTTCTGGACCTATAACAGCGTTCGTAATATTACCCAGACAGAAGGCAATGGTACACCGCGAAACAGGTTAGATGATATTTTTATTATTTCCGGAAATGGTTCTGTAACCAATGCCTCTGGTGTATCGCGTACGAATAGAATACTAATAGAATTGCGGAAAAAAGTTAGTTGCGATAATATTGACCGAGGTACCATACGATTCGAAGGACCTTCTAATTACGCTTTACTGGATTTTGGTGATGGCACATGTGATAACCTGGCAACTATTTCTATAAACGGCGGAACACCCAGAACCATCATACTACGCTAACACTTTTTTTTAAAATCTTATGCCCGGTGCTGCTAAGCACCGGGTTTTTTATGCGGGCTCCTGAACCTTATCTTTGCAATAAAATAATTACAATGGATGATGTGCAGCTGCGTGTGAGGTTTGCTCCCAGCCCGACAGGAGGATTACACCTGGGTGGCGTACGAACAGTTTTATATAATTATCTTTTTGCAAAGCAACAGCGCGGAAAATTTATTGTACGCATAGAGGATACTGACCAGCGGCGTTTTGTGAAAGGTGCCGAGGAATATATTTTTGAATGCCTGGATTGGTGCGGGCTAAGTGCTGATGAATCTGTACAAAATGGTGGCCCCCATGGACCTTACCGCCAGAGTGAACGAAAAGAAATATACCGTGCCTATGCACTAAAACTGGTTGAAAACGGCCATGCTTACTATGCATTTGATACACCTGAAGCCTTGGAAGAAATGCGGGAAAAACTTAAAGCTAAAGGTTCTGAAAGCCTGATGTATGATCACCATGTAAGAAGTGAAATGAAAAATTCATTGTCATTATCCCCAGAAGAAACGCAATCTTTATTAAAGGAAAATATTCCCTACGTTATTAGAATAAAAGCTAACCCGGGGAATACTATTATTTTAAATGATGTTATAAGAGGTGAAATAAAATTCGACTCCGGCAATGTGGATGACAAAGTATTGCTGAAGGCAGATGGAATGCCAACTTACCACCTGGCCGTGGTCGTAGATGATTACCTTATGAAAATTACCCATGCCTTCCGGGGTGAAGAATGGCTCCCTAGTGCACCCGTTCACGTTATGCTCTGGCAATATTTGTTTGGTTTAGATGCCATGCCGGCCTGGGCACATTTACCCCTTATATTAAAACCAGATGGCCATGGAAAGCTGAGCAAGCGGGATGGCGACAGGTTGGGTTTCCCGGTTTATGCTATGGACTGGAAAGATCCCTTTTCCGGAGAAATTACCAAAGGTTTTAAAGAACTGGGCTTTTTGCCGGAAGCATTTTTAAATTTACTGGCCGTGCTGGGATGGAATGATGGCAGCGAACAGGAAATATTTTCACTGGAAGAACTCATAAAAAAATTTTCACTGGAAAGAGTACATCATGCCGGGGCAAAATTTGATTATGAAAAAGCCAGATGGTTTAATCATGAATGGATTAAAAAATTACCTGCTAAAGATTTACTGCCGCGGGTGAAACCTTTTATGGATATTCCTAACGTGGAAGATTTTACAGATGACTATATTCTGAGCGCCATTGGCATGGTAAAAGATCGGTGCACATTATTGACAGACTTTAATCAACAACTTGGTTTCCTTTTTCATTCACCGGAAAAAATTGATGTGGGGGCTATCAATCCGAAATGGAACGAAATAAAAAATACTTTCTTCCTGGAATTTTGCCAGGCAATAGAAGAAGAAAATATTAGCGGCGAAAAAATGGAGGAAATATTTAAACGCTTTTGTAGCAACAAAAATATCAAACCCGGAGAAGTATTATTGCCTTTGCGAATTATGCTTGTCGGGGGGAAATATGGCCCCGGTGTTTTCGATATTGCAGGAATGATTGGCAGTATAGAAACAAGAAACAGGATTTTACACACTTTGCAATTAATTACACATGAATAACTCAGACCGGCCCATACGAGTTTTAGTGGCTAAGGTAGGCCTTGATGGCCATGACCGCGGCGCAAAAGTAATTGCTACTTCCCTGCGTGATGCGGGGATGGAAGTCATTTATACCGGCCTGCGGCAGACGCCGGAAATGGTGGTGGAAGCCGCTTTGCAGGAAGATGTAGACGCTATAGGGGTTAGCATTTTATCGGGTGCCCACATGACGGTTTTTCCAAAAATCATTGCCTTAATGAAACTGAAAGAAATGGATGATGTATTACTTACCGGTGGTGGAATTATTCCTGCAGAGGATATGGAAGCGTTGCAGGAAATGGGCGTAGGTAAGCTATTTCCGCCGGGAACTCCGATGACCGAAATTGCTACATACATCAGCACCTGGACGGCAGAAAACCGTTCATTTTAAAACTGCATTTTTTAAGTTCCATTTTAAAAATATTACAGCTTATGTACAATAACATATTAACAGCATTATCTGAAGGCATACTCACGGTAACGGTGAACCGCCCGGAAAAACTCAATGCATTGAGTGCCGAAGTAATTTCTGAACTGGGAAAAGTTCTTGACGAAGTATATACCAATGCGGAAATAAAAGGTGTCATTTTAACCGGCGCTGGTCCCAAAGCATTTGTAGCCGGTGCAGATATTTCAGAATTTTCTGCACTGGATGGTGAAGGTGGGAAAGCCCTGGCAAAAAAAGGACAGGATCTCGTCTTCAATAAGATTGAAAATTCACCTAAGCCCATCATTGCAGCCGTAAATGGATTTGCATTAGGCGGGGGCTGCGAACTGGCTATGGCCTGCCATTTCAGGCTTTGCAGCGACAATGCAAAATTCGGCCAGCCAGAAGTGAACCTCGGACTGATACCAGGTTATGGCGGCACACAAAGGCTTACACAACTAATCGGGAAAGGGAAAGCCATGGAATTAATGATGACGGGAAATATGATTACAGCACCCGAAGCTTTACAAATGGGGCTTGTAAATTATGTCACTACTGCAGAAGAGCTAGTTCCGAAAACAACAGAAATATTAAAAACTATATTACTAAAAGCACCCCTTGCCGTAGAAGCTATTATTGAGTTGGTAAATGCTTCTGCTTATGGAAAAGATAATGGCCTGGAAAATGAAATTGATGCCTTTGGGAATTTATTTACTTCGGCAGATGTGAAAGAAGGCACAATGGCATTTATGGAAAAAAGAAAACCGGTTTTCAAAGGCAAATAGACCTGTAAAGGGCTTAGTAAATATCAATAACCTTCACAAATCGCCCCATATAATAATTACTTAAAGGCGTAATCGCAACGCTGTATTGCCGGCCAGATGTAGCATGGATAAAACGCAAGGTGTCTGCATTTTCTATCACAATTCCCATGTGCCCTACAACCCTGATGGTGCTGTCAGTTCCCGTAAATAAAATTAAATCCCCGGGTTTGGATAATGCCAGCGGCACTTCCCTGCCCACGTTTGTAAATTCGACAGATGATCGTGGCACTTTAATATTAAAGTGATTGAAAACGTAGGTTATAAAACCCGAGCAATCAAACCCCACAGAAGGATCTGTAGATCCATATTTATAGGGAATTCCCTGCAATGTTTTAGCATAAGAAACAATCTCTGTACGATCGCCACTGGCAATGGAGACATCGCTATGTTTACTGAGAACATCAGGTTTTGCAAGAACCGTATCCATATTAACCGTAATCAATTCACTATCGTGTATAGCTGGTACATAATCTTCGGGCAGGCCGGAGCTACCACAGGAAAATAAAACCAGCAGCATTGAGAAATAGAAATATGTCCATTTAATATTACGCACATATGGAAGGTACTAAACTTATGCCTAATCTTATAATATGCCATATCGGCTATCTTTGCCAGACAAAAAAAAGTCAGTCAATAATGGAATACAGGATAGAAAAAGATACGATGGGTGAAGTAAAAGTACCTGTGGATGCATACTTCGGAGCACAGACCCAGCGCAGTATTGATAACTTTAATATTGCTACCGACATTAATAGAATGCCGAAGGAAATTATCAGGGCATTTGCATACCTGAAAAAAGCCGCCGCTTTAACCAATCAAAAAGCAGGGGTGCTTTCAGCAGAAAAATCGAACCTGATTGGGCAGGCAGCAGATGAAATACTGGCAGGCAAACTGGATGATTCTTTTCCACTCGTAGTATGGCAAACGGGTAGCGGGACACAAAGCAACATGAATGTAAATGAGGTGATAGCATACCGTGGCCATGTATTGAATGGGGGAAAACTGGGTGACAAGGAAAAGGTTTTGCATCCTAATGATGATGTAAATAAATCACAGTCCAGCAATGATACTTTTCCCACGGCTATGCACATAGCGGCTTATACTATACTCGTAGAAAAAACAATTCCTGCACTAGAAAAATTACGGGACACATTGCGTGAAAAATCCGGCGCTTTTAGCGAAATTGTAAAAATAGGTAGAACACATTTTATGGATGCCACGCCCCTCACACTCGGGCAGGAGTTTAGTGGGTATACATCGCAACTCGATCATGCCCTGCGTATGATTAAAAACAGCCTGGCTCATTTATCAGAATTAGCATTGGGCGGCACCGCCGTAGGGACAGGAATTAATACACCGGAAGGGTATTCAGAAAATGTAGCAGCAGAGATAGCCCGGCTTACGGGTTTACCTTTCATTACTGCAGAAAATAAATTTGAAGCCTTGGCAGCACATGATGCCATAGTAGAAGCGCATGCCGGCTTAAAAACCGTAGCGGTCAGTTTAATGAAAATTGCCAATGATATTCGCATGCTTTCCAGCGGGCCACGGAGTGGCATAGGCGAAATTTCTATCCCGGATAATGAGCCGGGTTCTTCTATTATGCCGGGAAAAGTAAACCCGACACAATGTGAAGCCCTTACGATGATTGCGGCGCAGGTAATGGGTAACGATGTGACTATAGGCATTGCAGGCAGTAATGGCCATTTTGAGTTAAATGTTTTTAAGCCGGTAATGATTTATAACTTCCTGCACAGCGCACGGCTGCTGGCAGATGGCTGCGTTTCTTTTAACGATAAATGTGCCGTGGGAATAGAACCTATAGAAGAAAATATACGCAGGCATGTAAATAATTCCCTGATGCTTGTTACTGCACTGAATACGAAAATCGGCTATTATAAAGCAGCGGAAATTGCACAAAAAGCCCATAAAGAAGGGACAACGCTTAAAGAAATGGCGGTTAAACTTGGTTACGTAACAGCGGAAGATTTTGATGCCTGGGTAATCCCGGGAGACATGGTGGGCAAAAATTAAATTGTTTCCTGTTGCTAAAAAATTTTATTGCACCTGGGCATTATCATCTACAAGCGCTCCTGTTTCTACAGTTGATTCAGGCAGGGCAACAGGCGGATGAAAAAATCTCTTTTGAAAAATTAATATTGCAAATACACCCACGCTGATGGAAGCATCTGCGAGATTAAAAATCGGGCGGAAAAATTCGAATGACTCACTACCCCACACAGGGAACCAATCCGGGAAAGTACCATGAATGACAGGGAAATAAAGCATGTCTACCACGTTGCCATGAAGAAAGCCTGAATAACCGGGAGAGGCTATTTTAGCCAGGCCCTGGTAGCCCATATAATCATTAAAGGCAGGATCAAAGACCATCCCTTTATCGAAGATGAGGCCATAGAAACAAGAGTCAATTAAATTTCCCAACGCCCCGGCATAAATAAGCCCGGCGCAAATAATAAACCCGCGGTGATATTTTTTTGAAATGATTTTTCCCAGGTACCATGTACCAAAAATTACGGCACCCAGCCTGAAGATTGTCAGGACCATTTTTCCCCAATTTCCACCAAACTTCCAGCCGTAAGCCATACCGGGATTTTCCACAAAATATAATTGGAACCAGTCACCGGCAATATGCCGCGAAGTATTCAGGGGAAAACTTGTTTTGATATAAAATTTAAGGAACTGGTCAGCTATTAACACGAGCAAAACCAGGATAACAATATGTAATTTCTTCATTATTTAATTTTGAATAACGCCTTCGCCTGTTGAAAGCGAGCGCAAAGATAAGCCCGCAGGTGCTATTCTTCAAAGTATACCCGTTTTACTCTTTCAGATATATTGGTTAAAATTTCATAAGGAATAGTACCGGCCCAGGAAGCCAGATCTGCCACGGGTAAATCTGCTCCAAATACAATGACTTCATCTTCTTCATTTACATCCAGGCCTGTTACATCCAGCATCGTCATATCCATACAAACATTCCCAATAACCGGAGCCAGTTTTCCTTTTACCCACATGCTACCTTTTCCATTTCCCAAAGTTCTCGGGTAGCCGTCAGCGTAACCTATCCTGACAACCGCTATTGTATATTCCCTTTCTAAAACAAGTTTGCCGCCATATCCCACGGTTTCGCCTTTACGGGCCTTCTTCACCTGCGAAACAGTTGTTTTTAGCGTCGTTACATTTTGAAGCCGGCCCTGCATTTGTGCATCTGCATTTATACCGTATAAGCCTATGCCTAAGCGCACCATATCTTCCTGCATTTCTGCATGCCGGTGTATAGCAGTTGTATTTGCGATATGCCGCATCACTTCGTATCCGGTAGCTTCTTCTATCCTATCCGCCATGTGGCTGAAAAGCTTGTATTGATCAGCCGTTCTTTTATCTTGTGACTGGTCATCACTTGCTATAAGATGCGAAAAGACAGAAATGATACGGATGAAACTGGAATGTGAAATCGTACTCAACATCTGCGGAATATCTGCTTCCTGGAATCCGAGGCGGTGCATTCCGGTATCGAGTTTTATATGAACAGGATAATGTTGTATCCCTTGTGAATCCAGGTATTTACTAAAAGCTTCCAACATATAAAGAGAGTAAATTTCTGGCTGAAGATCGGCGTTCAGTATACTATCAAAAGCCCCTATTTCTGTATTCATTACCATTATAGGAAGATGAATTCCGGCTTTTCGCAAATCAACGCCTTCATCAGCATAAGCCACACCGAGATAATCTGCGCCGGTATGTTGCAGTACACTGGCTACTTCAAAGCTACCGCTACCATAACTCAACGCTTTTACCATGGCCATAATTTTTACGCCGGATGGAAGAAGTTTCCGGTAGAGCAAAAAATTATGGCGCAGCCCATTTAGGTCAATTTCCAATTGAGTTTCATGAACTTTTTCTTCCAGGCGATGGCTTATTTTTTCAAAAGCAAAACTACGGGCACCTTTAAGTAGTATGATTTCATCATTAAAACCTATATGCGGTAAGTCTGCTACCAATTCATCCGTACTTGTATAAAATGATGTGTTAGGCGCAAAATTAAATAAGTGGCTATACATTTTCATATTGTGTCCCACGCCAATAAAACGAAAAAACTTACGGGTAGAAAGCAGGCGGGAAATCTTATGATATAAGGCATCATCTGACATGCCCGCTTCCAGTAAATCGCTTAATATCAAAGTATGCCGGCCGCTACCCGGCAACTGGAACATAAAATCCAGGGCAATATTCAGGGAATTAATATCTGCACTATAACTATCGTTAACCACAGCACAATGGTGAATTCCTTGTTTTAAGTCCAGCCGCATTTCCACAGCCCGCAGCCGCTGCATTTTCTCGCTGATGTTTTCTGGTTTTATACCCAGGAAAATAAGTAGTGCACAACAAGTAAGGGCATTGTGAATGGAGGCTTTGTCGGTGAAAGGTATAATTATCTCAAATTTTTCACCGGCAGTAAAAATCTCCAGTCGTGACTTTCCAGCTTTATCAGCATGTACGCTTACCCGTAAGTCGGCATCTTCCTGCCCGCTCCAGGAAAAAAGTTTAAGACCGGGGTTGGTTTTTTTCTGGAAATCCTGCACATTTTTATGAAGCAGGATTTCATCTTTACAATAAATGAGCACCTTAGCATGTGTAAATAATTGCAATTTCTCCCGGATTTTTTCTTCAAAATTTTCAAAGCCTTCAGCATGTGCTACACCCATAAAAGTTATAAGGCCTATATCCGGATCAATTATTTTCTGCAACGCTTGCATTTCACCAGCATGAGAAATACCGGCTTCTATCAGCGCCAGGTTATGTTGCTCTTCCATTTGCCAAAGGCTTAATGGCACCCCCACCTGGGAATTGTAGCTTCGTGGGCTGCGTATTATCTGGAAATCGTCCTGCAATAAAATATAGAGCCATTCCTTCACAATAGTTTTACCATTGCTACCCGTAATAGCGATAACAGGATATTGAAATTGATGCCGGTGAAAGCCCGTAACCACCTGCAGGGCTGTAAGTACATCCTGAACAACGATGATATTGGCTTCCGGCATTTCGGGAAGTGTTTCACCTTCTTTTACAATGAAGTTGCGTACACCATTCTGGTAAAGGGCTTCGAGAAACTGGTGTGCATTTTTATGTGCTGAATTAAAAGCAAAAAAAACGGTTGAACCAGGTAAAATTAATTTCCGGCTATCGGTTAGAATAAACTGCACATCCCGCTCTTCATAAAATTGCAGCGATTCAATGCCCAGGACATTTATGATTTGGGAGAATAGCATAATTAATTTTTATGCAAGGGTGGCTCCTGCAAGAAAACTGCAGCTTTCTTTTCACCTGCATCATTCTCATCATCATTTTTATCCTTTTCTTCATCATTAAAAACTGAATATAAAACAGACCCCACAATGCAGACTATAATCACCATAAGAGATGCCCAAACGGGGATACTAATCCAATGTTCTGCAATCATCTTAACTCCAATAAAAAGTAATACGACGGCTATACCCTGCTGGAGATAAGAAAATTTTGCAGCTGCTCCACGCAATAAAAAAAACAAGGAACGCAGGCCAAGTACGGCAAAAATATTAGAGGAGTAAATTAATAATTTATCCCGGGGATCCGGGATGATGCTAAAGACAGCAGGTATACTATCTATGGCAAAAACTATATCAATAAGGCCGAGCATGAAGACTACCATGGACAGGCGTGTAAAGAATATTTTATTATTATGTTTTACAATGAATTTCCCGTGCGGATTCTCATTTGTTGTGGGCAGTGTCCTTTTCATAATGCGGTAAGCCCAGGAGGCTTCAGGGTCGAAATCATGATCGTCCCCGGTGCTAAACATTTTGAACCCGGTGTAAATAAGAAAGCCACCAAAAACATACATGATCCAACTAAACCGGGCTACCAGTTCTGTACCGATGGCAATAAACAATATCCTGAATACAATTGCCATGAGAATTCCCAGCAACAGTACCCGGGAATAATTTTTTTGGGGGACTTTAAAGAAAGAAAAAATAATGATGAATACAAAAATATTATCAATAGAAAGCGACCACTCCAGCAGGTAAGCGGAGACATATTGTATCATATCTGTGTAGCCTTGCTCATACCAGATAAATCCAGCAAACAACATGGACAATGTAATCCAGAAAATGGTCTGAATGACTGCCATCCGGATGCTGATGACAGCATTTTTCTTACTAAGCAGGCCGAGGTCCACAACCAATGCCAGGATGATGACGCCGGAAAAAACCAGGTATATTAAAGTCGTTGTGTCCATATTAAAAAGGCCGGGAATATTTGCGCCGGCGCAGGAAATAAAATATAACAGACAAAATACCTACAAGCAATACCGGGCCAGCAATATTTAACACCTGCCAGGCTGTTTTGTTTTCTTTAATTTTTTTCGGATCCAGCATCCTAACCACGTAGTCTTTAGATTTTGCTTCTGCTAAACCACCGGAGTTTACCATGGCTTCCAGGCAATTCTGAATGAATTCCTTGTTCGCAAAAGGAAATTCCCGCTGTGTTCCAAATGTATATGGATTCATACCCATAGGGATGGGTTGCTGCCCACCTTTAATAACACTGTTTAGCGGTATGTCGCCATCAGACACAACGATTAGTTTCCCATTACCATTACTTTTATCCCGGAATATAGAACCGGATGCATTAAGGCTGTCACTCATTTCCTGCGATAACCGGTTCCGGAAATAGGAAGTAAAAACACCTTCCAGCATAACGGCAACGGGTATTTGTTTTTTATTGTACTTCGCATCTTCCGGGGCGTTCACATTTTCCCGCCCGCTAATGAGTGCTGGTGTAGCCAGCGTCCGTGAATTTACAGAACTGGATAATAAAATAGTTTTCTTTATTCCTTCTGCCAGCACGGTATCAATAGAATTCACAAAACGCCCGGCTACGAAACCCATATTTTTAACTATGGGTGAGGTACCATAACCTTCCAGCACCGGAAAATAATTCCAGGGCAACAATTCAAACTGGCCATTTCCATTCACATCAAAAGGCAGGAAATCACACTGAAGATCCATAACGAGGTCTGCATTTACCCGTACACCATATTTAAAAAGTAAATCATTGAGCTGCAGATCGCGGTCGAATGCAATCACTTCATTTTTAATTTGCAGGCTGTCCATCTCTGCATTTAACCTGTCTACAAATAATAAAATGTTTCCGCCCTGCATGAGGTACTGATCCATTTTTAGTTTCATAATATCTGTAAAAGGACGGGAGGGCTTTACAATCATAAGGGTTTTAAAATCCTGGGGAATAGGCCCCGGTGCCGCAAGGCTATAGGTGAATAACTGGTAATCTGTTTTCAGCACATTTTCAATCAGGTCGTAGGTACGATAATCAACCGGCTCTCCGTTACCGTTAGAGTAGGCGACAACAGGTTTTTTTTCTGTAACCAGGCGGGAAATAGCACTACCCAAGTTGTATTCCAGTAAGGCTTCTGCGCTATTAAGTTCTGTATAATTAATGAGCGGGGTTTTACCTTTGTATAATAAGACGGGCTCTGTCTTTTCTTTGTAATGAAGTAATGCAACGGGGTAAACGTATTGCTGCTGCTGCCCTTGTTCTACTTGCGAAGTCAGGTTTATAGGATACAAACCCAGGGCAGATAAAGAATCACCATACGACGTTTCACTGCCGGGAACTGTTTCATCCGGGGAAAGAAAACTATAGGTAAGATTAGGACCGGCAATCTCTTTAAACTCATTCAATATTTCTTCAGAGGTGGCGCTAAGTTTTCGGAAGCCACTGGGATAGTTACCTTTTAAAAAAACATCAATATGTAAAGGTTCTTTCACCTGCTTCAATAAGTCACGGGTTGACTTACTTAGCGTAAATCTTTTTTCTTCTGTGAGATCAATGCGGGCATGCCAGGCAGTTGCGGCCCAATTAAGGCCAACCAGGATAACCAGGACAACCGGCAAGATCCATTTATGTGAAAAAATATTTTTCATTCTTTTTATCTGCGATGCAAAACAATGGTAGTCGTCATTAAGGAAAAGAAAATAAGGCTAAAGAAATAGATTAGATCCCGTGTATCCATCACCCCCCGGCTGATGCTGCGGTAATGAAAATCTATGCCGAGCATTTCTATGTAATAATCGGCTGACCCTTGTAATGAAGGAAGCAGGCTGATGGCATGAAAACCATAATAGATAATGAGGCATACCACTACGCTGAGTAAAAAAGCGATTACGGCGTTTGCCGTAAAACTGCTGCAGCAAATGCTGATGGCTGCAAATACTGCAGCCAGTAAATACAGACCCAAATAGGAACCCAGTAGAGCACCCGTATCCAGCGCTGCAGCGGAACTCAATTGCTGAAGGGTATACACATAAAATAGCGTGGGCAAAAGAATTAAAAGAAGTATCACCAATACTGAAAAATATTTCCCCAGCACGATACTCCATTTCGTTAAAGGGCGTGTAACCAAAGTTTCTATAGTACCTCCACGTATTTCTTCAGAGAGGCTGCGCATGGTAATGGCCGGTATAATTATCATGAGCACCCAGGGGGAAATACTGAAAAAGCTTTCCAGGGTTGCATAGCCGTATGAAAATATATTGGTTTCCGGTAATACAAAAAGATACAGGCCCATAACCACAAGGAAGACAATAATGGCAAGATAAGCTGTCAGGCTGCTGAAAAATTGTCCTAGTTCCTTTTTTGTTATGCTCCACATATTATATGCTGCAATTTACTATTTACCTGCTTATTAGGAATTTATAGTAGCAAGGATTATAAAAGTTAAAATTATGATGTCAAATGCAGCAAAACACATTCTATTCATGTCTTAGCTATATACCACCTGAAATTATAATAAAAATTTGCCCGAAATTCGAGAGGGCAAGGTCCCTTGGTTTTTTGTTTTGTTTGATAATTTAAAGTTTTAGAAGTTTTAGTTATTAAGTTTATTTACCAAAACTTACAGCTTACCCCTGGTTTTGCCGGGGGTTTTTTTATAGTGACAATCGATAAAGGGAATTTTTGGGTAATTTTATAGATCTGGTATCTATTTTGCTTAGCTCGTTTCTAACTAATAAAAAGGAGATTAAACTCCTACAGCAATTTTGCTATCAAAAAAACCAAACAAGATGAAAAAGATGATTACAGCCTTAATGGCTACCGGAATTATTATGGGAAGTGCATTTGCACAAACTATGTCAGTAGGTGTAAAAGCAGGAGCAAACTTTGCCAACCTGAAACCCGAAGGATCAAGTCCTTATTCCACTAAGACAGATTTACATGGGGGACTGTTGTTTCACATTCATGTCACTGACAAATTTGCCTTTCAGCCAGAAGTTGTTTACTCCGGCCAGGGAGCAAAATCAAAAGTAAACAGTAAAGATAAAATCAACCTGGGGTATTTAAACGTTCCCTTACTTGGGCAGTACATGTTTTCTAATGGTTTTCGTATAGAAACAGGCCCACAGGCAGGAATTCTAATGAGCGCTAAAGCAAAAACAAGCAATGTTTCTACAGATATAAAAGATGAACTTAATGGTTTTGATCTTGCCTGGACAGCTGGACTGGGTTACAAAAGTACAGGTGGCCTGGGTGTAGATGCCCGCTACAATTTTGGTTTATCTAATATAAATAAAGATGATGCTGCAGGTAAGCTTAAGAATAATGTAATACAGGTTGGTCTATTCTACCAGTTTAATCCATAATGAATAAAAAATAATAAATGAAAGAGTCACCTACATGGTGGCTTTTTTTATTTACAAATCATTATTTCTAACATGTTAAAAAAAAATAAATTTATATAAATTCGGATTGAATAAAATTTTTGAAATTACTTTATACTAATTTGCCCCCTATTCAACTTAACCTTTCCAAATTACATGCAAACATTCCGCTTCCCGCACGTATTCATTATGGCTGTGCTTTGTGCCATATCGTGCAACCAGAAATCAAATGGTGAAACCACAGAAAAATCGGCTGATGGTAAAGAAACAACAAGTGCCCCTAAAACCGAGGTTGCCTTTGACAGTACCGATTACAAAAAAAGGATGATCGCAGTGGCCAACGGAGACACAACCGGCAAGTGGCCTGCCAATGCTCCTATATCCTTACCCGGCGCCATATTTCCTTATCACAGGGTTGTGGCGTATTATGGTAACCTCTATTCCAAGAAAATGGGTATTCTCGGAGAATTACCGAAAGATGAAATGCTGAAAAAACTGGATGGTGAAGTAAAAAAATGGGCAGCAGTAGATAGCACGTTGCCGGTGATACCAGCGTTGCATTATGTTGCCATCACTGCCCAGGCCGCTGGTGAAACGAAAAGAATGCGCATGCCTTTTCACCAGATAGACAGTATCGTAAACTGGGCAAATGAAATAAACGGCCTCGTATTCCTGGATATACAGGTGGGCTGGAGTACGCTACAACAGGAAATTCCAACATTGGAAAAATACCTGCTTATGCCAAAAGTACACCTGGGTATAGATCCTGAATTTTCTATGAAATTTGGTGATGTTCCTGGAAAAAGAATCGGAACATTTGATGCCACAGATATTAATTATGCAATTAGTTACCTGGATAATCTTGTGAAAAAGAACAACCTGCCACCGAAAATATTGGTGGTACACCGTTTTACACAAGGAATGGTTACAAATGCTGCTAATATTAAACCCACACCGGGCGTGCAGGTAGTAATGGATATGGACGGTTGGGGTGATAAGATACTGAAACGTTCTACCTGGTTGCGCTATATTCAAAAAGAACCTGTACAGTTTGCGGGCTTCAAATTATTTTATAAAAATGATTTAAAGAAAAAAGACACCGCTATTTATTCACCCGCGGAGTTGAATAAATTTATTCCTAAACCTATTTATATTCAATACCAGTAATGAAAACATTTTTTCTACCTGCGTTGCTAATTGCATTGGCATGTAGCAGTTGCAACAACAATAAAGATAAAACCGAAAAAACTAACTCGAAAGATTCCCTGCAAAGTACTACTGCCAACACGGGAGCTGTCAATGAAAAAATGTCTGATGCGGCTACCATTATGTCATTGCCCCAGGTACCTGTTTTATGCTATCACCACATCCGCCCCTACAATCCACGGGAAAGTGCCAGCATGAAAAGTTATTCTGTAAGTCCGGAAAATTTTGCAGAGCAAATGAAAGCCCTGCATGACAGTGGGTACCAAACTATATTACCAGAGGATTTATATAATTATCTTGCCTTTGGTGGAACTCTACCAGCAAAACCGGTTATGCTCACTTATGATGATACGGACCTGGAGCAGTATACTATCGGGGCTGCAGAAATGAAAAAATATAATTTCAAAGGTGTATTTTTTATCATGACTATTGCAATCGGAAAGCCCAGGTACATGACAAAAGATATGATGAAAGAATTGTCAGATGGTGGCCACGCTGTCGTAGGCCATACCTGGGATCATCATATGGTTACAAAATACACAGATGAAGACTGGAAGAAGCAAATTGATGAAGCGCATACAACCATTGCTACCATCACCGGCAAGGAAGTGAAGTATTTCGCTTACCCCTTTGGTATCTGGAATCATGCTTCTGCTGAAACATTGCAACAAAAGGGCATGAAACTGGCTTTCCAGCTATCTACCAAAAGAGATAGCACTTTACCATTGTATACCGTGCGCCGCATGATTGTACCCGGCACCTGGTCTACCCCTGGCATGATGAAGACGATGAAAACAACTTTCAGCCATTAAAA
>JBDSWG010000208.1:0-2522 GCA_039926825.1 Ferruginibacter sp. | reverse complement strand
ATACGGTGAAATCACTCACGCTGGATAAACCTTTGACAGTTCTTACATCGCTATAAGAGTAGGTACCGTCATTATCAATAACCTTTAGGCGGTATTGAGCAATGCCTTTGTAATTATTCCTGTCAGTATAAGAATAGCTTGCTCCGTTGGCAGCATTTTTTGCAGCAATAGTCGCTACAAATTCAAAATCTTTACCTGTACTTCTTTCCAGGATGAATTCTTTTGCATTTACTTCCAGGGATGTTTTCCAGTTTAATGCAACTAAATCATTTGTACGGCCGGCATAAAATGAAGTGAGCATAACCGGCGCAGGGCCACTGCCAGCAACAGTACAGGTACTTCCGTTAAAAGCGCCGATTGATGCGAAATAAATGGTAAGCTGTACAGTGGGTGCAATATTGGTGGAAGTTACACAATAGGTAACTTCATATTTTGAACCTGAACAACTAATCACACCATCTGCAAATGTGGCATCTATTCTAACACCACCTTGGTAAACGGAATCAATAGGCTGGGCAACATCAGGGCAAGTTGTATATATCAACGTAAGCTTTGCAATGGGACAGCCACCACCGGCACCATTACTTCTTTTATAACTGGCAGGGCAAGGAGGTGTGGTTTGTGCAAATGCAATAGAGGCAAAAATAAACGTGACTAAAAAAAGTATACTTTTTTTCATAATAATGTGGTTTGTGAGATAAATAAATAAATTAGAGGCCCACGGGAATTATGGAATTGGTACACTAGAAAAATACATACTAATACGATGCATCTTTAGAGAGATAGAAATATTGGTTGATGTCGGATTGGGGGAACAGTTATCTCCTTGGGGGAGGCTGTCTTGGTTTCAGAATGCAAAATTATACAAGAAAATTATATATCCAAACTTTTCTTAAAGTTTTTTCAAATATTTTTTCCAAATCTTTAGTAATGAGCTTATTACGCACAAAAAAAGGCCGTTATGGCCTTTTTTCATTTTGAATCAATTAGTGCAAAACTACTTTTGCATTTCTTTTTGCATGGGGTTAATGCCACCGCTGGAAGCACCCCGGGGTGTATTGTTATTTCGATTTTTGAATAATTGAAATTTACTTGGCTCTCCTGCCGCATTCCAGCTATTATTGCTTGTATTGATATCCGCAGTTTCCCGGAGTGGGTCAATTAATATTGAGGCCACGGCTTTCTTTTTAATGAAAAACTTTGTTACTTTAAATTCATTCTTACGCCATATCTGGACCGAAATACGTTCCACTTCTTTTGTTCCATCTTTATATGTCCACTCAATAATGATGGGCATTACGAGCCCGCCTTTATTAGAAAAACTTAACTCGTACAAATGAAGACCACCTGCCAGGGTTGTTTTTTCCTGCGCACTAAACATTTCTATTTCAGAAGCAGGAATAGTACGGGTAAAGGCAGAAGTATCATAGCGGGCCATGCCACGGTCATACCTCCAGTAAAAATCTCTCAAGGTTGTATCAGCATCGGTTGCGAAGACTATTTTTCTGTCTTCCCGGTTGCGTATTTTAGAGATATCATCAAAATTATTTAATATAGGCTTAGGGATAGGAAGTGTAAGTGTTCGTGCTGCTGTAGCATTATTGGCAATATCATCTGTACTCAGTGTCGCCCACTTTACCGTGTCTAAAGAGATGTCGCAAGGGTCAATATTATAGAACCAGCCGCGCCAGAACCAGTCCAGGTCTTCACCACTCGCATCTTCCATGGTACGGAACAGGTCAGCAGGTGTTGGATGCTTAAATGCCCAGCGCCGTGCATATTCTTTGAAGGCATAGTCAAAAAGGTTGCGGCCCATAATCGTTTCCCGCAGTATGTTCAGCCCGGTAGAAGGCTTGCTGTATGCATTAGGGCCAAACTGTATAATATTTTCACTGTTGGTCATAATTGGCTCCAGCATATCTTTCGGCAACTTCATATAATCCACAATTTTATATGCCGGGCCTTTACTAACAGGAAATTTATTGTCCCAAAGTTCTTCTGTCAGGTATTCCACAAAAGAATTAAGGCCTTCATCCATCCAGGTCCACTGGCGCTCATCACTATTGATTATCATCGGGAAGAAGTTGTGGCCAACTTCATGAATGATCACACCTAACATACCGTTCTTCGTTCCTTCGCTGTAAGTGCCATCGGCTTCTGTACGGCCGTAATTGAAGCAAATCATCGGGTATTCCATACCGTTTGCTGCTTCCAGGCTCTGGGCTACCGGGTAGGGGTAGGGTATAGTAAACTTAGAATAACTTTTAATAGTATGGGCCACGGCTTTGGTGCTAAACTTCCGGTAAAGGCTATACGCTTCTTTCCCATAAGCACTCATGCACATTACTTTTTTACCTTCTACATACGCCGGCATGGCATCCCATACAAATTTTCTGCTGCTGCCCCAGGCAAAATCCCGGACCATATCGGCTTTAAACGTCCACGTTTTCTTTTGTGAAGATTTTTGTTTCTCCCGGGCAATAGCTTCATTATACGTTACTACTTCTACAGGCTCTTTGCTG
>JBDSWG010000207.1:0-3059 GCA_039926825.1 Ferruginibacter sp. | reverse complement strand
CCTGGGGGACAGTGATGCAGAAAAATTTCCTTTACAGCCCAAAAAACACAGCCTGGAATTTCTACGTGAAATTGCGCACCTCCGTTTTCGCACTAATACTTTTGGCGCTATCTTCCGAGTAAGGCACAGCCTGGCTTTTGCCGTGCATAAATTTTATAATGATAAAGGGTTTGTTTACATGCACACCCCCATCATAACCGCCAGCGATGCTGAAGGCGCCGGGGAAATGTTCCGCGTGACGACGCTGCCGCTGGATGGTAGTGCTATGAGAGACGGTGAGATAAATTTTAAGAATGATTTTTTTGGTCGTAGTACAAACCTTACCGTTAGTGGGCAACTGGAAGGTGAGCTTGCAGCTATGGCCTTTAGCGATATTTATACTTTCGGCCCCACCTTTCGGGCAGAGAACAGCAATACCGCCCGCCACCTGGCAGAGTTCTGGATGATAGAACCCGAGATGGCTTTTCATGACCTGGAAGACAATATGAACCTGGCTGAAGAATTCATTAAGTACCTGATAAAATATGTGCAGGAGCATAATGCTGATGACATCAGCTTCCTGGCACAAAGGCTGGAAGAAGAAGAAAAACAAAAGCCGGCGCAGGAACGCGGCAGCATGGGATTAAAAGAAAAATTAGACATGGTAGTGAGCAATGATTTTGAGCGGCTCACTTACACGGAAGCCATAGATATTTTAAAAAACAGTAACCATAACAAAAAGAAAAAATTTCAGTACCCCATAGAAGACTGGGGTATGGATCTGCAGAGTGAACATGAGCGTTACCTGGTAGAGAAACATTTTCAAAAACCGGTTATTCTTATTAATTACCCGAAAGAAATAAAATCATTTTACATGCGGTTAAATGAGGATGGAAAGACTGTAGCCGCTATGGATATACTGGCGCCGGGTATCGGTGAAATTGTGGGTGGTTCCCAGCGGGAAGAAAGGCTGGACAAACTGACGGCACGCATGGAGGAATTAAATATTCCTGCCGAAGAACTGGATTGGTACCTGGATACCCGCCGCTTTGGAAGTTGCCCCCATGCCGGCTTTGGGCTTGGCTTTGAAAGAATGGTGCAATTTGTTACCGGCATGACTAATATACGGGACGTTATTCCATTCCCGCGTTTCCCGAAGAGTGCAGCGTTTTAAAAAAAGCAATACCGGAGCGGAGTTTGATCTCATTTTGATAATCATATTTTGTTGCCCATGCGTAAAAAAAATTACCTTAAATATGTCTTCAACCCGCTGGATCTTCTGAATACTAAAAAAGTATTAAAGGTAAACCCAACGGCGCCGCCTATTCGCCAGGAGCCCGCCCAGGCCCGCATACTTACCTATAGTTATGATAAAAATGATGTAGAAACTTTCACCTGCCACAGCATAGATGAAATATTTGAACACATTGACGACAAAAAAATAACCTGGATAAATGTAGATGGCTTACGCAATGAAGATGTAGAAAAATTCTGTAAACACTTCGGCATTCACCAGTTGATTACAGAAGATATTCTCAGCATCGGCCAACGGCCAAAGATGGATGAAATTGACGGCCTTCTTTTTTGTCTTTTGAATATGTTGTATTTCAATGCGGCCGATTCTTCCGTGGAAACAGAACAGGTAAGCATGGTACTGGGGAAAAATTTCGTAATCAGCTTCCAGGAAGATGCGGCCAGGGATGTATTCAACAGCCTGCGGGAAAAACTAAATATTTCTACCAGCCGGGTGCGGCAAAGTGGTGCTGATTTTTTATTTCACTCCCTGCTGGATTTAATCGTAGATAATTATTTCGTGGTAATGGAGCAACTGGCTGAAAAAGTAGAGGAGCTGGAAGAAGATATCATTCGTGCTGCCAATAAAAGAACGCTGGCCAAAATAAATCTCCTGCGCAAAGAAGTCATCGTTCTTAAGCGCTCCATAAGCCCCGTACGGGAAATTATAAATGGTATTTTGCGCAGCGAAAGCCCGCTTATAAACGAACGGACAGAAAAATATTTTAAAGACGTCTATGATCATATTCTCCAGGCTACAGACCTGGCAGAAACTTACCGGGATATGATGATGAACCTGCAGGATCTTTACCTCAGCAATGTGAACCTGAAACTGAATGAAGTGATGAAGGTAATGGCGATAGTAACCTGTCTGCTGGCACCCGCCACCGTTATTGGCGGTATTTTCGGGATGAACTTCATCCGCATACCGCTTTTACACAATCAATGGGGTTTCTTTATTTCCGTGGGGCTCATGTTTATAATCCCCATGTGGATGATGCGTTTATTCCGCAAACGGGGCTGGTTCTGATTTTCAGGCCAAGGGTTTTTTATACACCGGCACGGTGCTGCATGGCTCGCCATACATAATGCTGCGTGCCACCGGGCGCAATTTTTCTGTAATGGCCACGTAGGCAGATGCCGGGATATCTTTTTCACCGCAACCTTTTATTACCACCCGCTGGCCTTCGTAAGCGCCCACTTCCAGGTTTTCAATTTTCTGCAGTAATAGCTTCTGTGTCGCTTCTCCGGCAGTGCCAAAGAATACTTGTTTCGCTACTGGTTGCAGCAGGCTGGCCACCAGCATATAAGCCCATACAGGTATAATGGCATCCGTACTGCAGGTAAGTATAATCGTTTTATCCTGGTAAGGGGCCGTATCTAATACTTTTAAAGCCGCCCGGAAGTCTTTTTCTTTTAATATCAGTTCCATGAAGAGGTAATCTTTCATATCAAAGACCTTGAAGTTTTCTTCTACCGGCAGGAACTTTTCTAAATCCAGGGTAATGATCCCGCTATCTGCCACTTTATTTACCATTGGTTCCATGTTGCAAATTTACTAAATTAAAAAAGCCGGTTAATAATTAACCGGCCCTGCTTATGAATTTATAACGCTTTTAGTAAAACTTAAACCGGTTATCGCTAATATCTGCTTGTTTTTTCAGTCCTTCGTACCAGGAATTTATCTGGCTACGCAGGGCAGTCATGCGGCTACTAATTTTATCAGCAGCTTCCTGCGGTGAATCTGCATTTTTAATACCGTAACTATTTACCTGAACTACATATAC
>JBDSWG010000206.1:0-17257 GCA_039926825.1 Ferruginibacter sp. | reverse complement strand
GGAACCCTCGGTGTAACTTTTAATAATTTTTCTATTAAAAATATTTTAAGCAAAGAAAGCTGGCAGCCCTTACCATCTGGCGATGGTCAGAAGCTGAGTGCCCGTATTCAATCGAACGGCAAAGCTTACCGGTCCTATAATTTTTCATTTACGGAACCCTGGCTGGGCGGTAAAAAAAGAAATTCTTTCAGTGTAAATTATTACAATACCAGGTATAGCAATACGTATGATCGGTCTACGGGTTTATATTGTAAATCTTGTGGAGATACCTCGTTTATAAAAACAGTTGGCTTCGGTGTTTCCCTGGGTAAGCAGTTAAAATGGCCGGATGATTATTTCAACCTGATTTATTCGTTGAATGTGCAGCAATACAAGCTAAATAATTACGACAATATTTTCAAAGGAATAAGTACGGGTAACAGTACAAACATCAGCCTGAAGATGACGTTGCTGCGTAACTCTGCAGGCCCGAACCCGATATTCCCGACAACAGGATCTAACGTATTGCTGAGTGGACAGTTTACCTTGCCATACTCACTGTTAGGCATAACCGCACCCACGGATAACCAGTATAAATTCCCGGAATTTCACAAATGGCGTTTTAATGCAGAATGGTATGTGCCCATTGGTACACCGCGGGGCGAAGAAAAAAATAAACAATTTGTGTTGAAGGCTGCTGCTAAGTATGGCTTCATCGGTAAATATAATTCCAACCTGCAGGTATCGCCATTTGAGCGCTTCCAGTTAGGAGATGCAGGCCTCAGTAACACCACGGCGTTGCTGGGTTATGACATTATTGCACACAGGGGATACCCGGTTTATAGTAATTCTGATCCCAAGATTAACCCTGATGGCATTCAACCTACAGAGTTCTTCACCATCTTCAATAAGTACACGTTGGAACTGCGATATCCATTTAGTACAGGCGCCAGCAGCACTATTTATGGCCTTACATTTTTTGAAGCAGCTAATGGCTGGTATAAGTTTAAAGATTACAATCCTTTTAAACTTCGCCGTTCCGCCGGTGTGGGCCTGCGTTTCTTCCTGCCTATGTTTGGTTTGCTGGGCTTTGATTATGGGGTGGGTTTTGACCGGTATAACCAGAATACAGGACTTAAAGGCGCTGCGAAATTTACCTTTATGTTAGGACAGGAACCTGAATAATTCCCATATTTTTGAGTCTCACCTAAACCAGTATTATACTATATGAAAAGAATAATTGTACTCCTGGGGTTAATATGTACGCTTGCTTTCTCTGCCACAGCACAGCGGTATGCCATAATTGATTCTAAATACATCCTGGATCGTATTCCGGAGTATAAAGAAGCACAAACCAAACTGGATAATTTCAGTGCCTTGTGGCAGCAGGAAATAGATCAGAAGCAGGCCGCTATGGATAAAATGTATAAAGATTATGATGCAGAAATGGTTATGCTTCCGGATAACCTGAAGAAGAAAAGAGAAGATGAAATTTACAATAAAGAAAAAGATTTGCGGGAACTTCAGCGTAAGCGCTTTGGCTTTGAAGGAGATTTATTCAGAAAGCGCCAGGAACTCATCAAACCTATACAGGACAAGGTTTATAATGCAGTGCAAAAACTTGCAATTGATAAGCAATATGATTTTATCCTCGATAAAAGTGAAGGAATTACTGTTATCTTTGCCGACCCAAAATTGGATAAAAGCGAAGAAGTGCTTAAAAATATGGGTGTTAAATAAAAGGTAATCACTTAAAGTAGTGCAGCACTAAGACAAAAAGTACGCACTTTATAATAACTATAAAACCTAAAAACCGGAATGTTTAAAGCCGTGTAAAATTGGCTGGTTCCATTGTAAAAACTAAAAAAGAAAATGAAAAAATTATTCGTATCCGCCGTGTTGGCATTAGGTCTTTTAAGCGCAACAGCGCAAAACAAAATTGGCTATATCAGTACTGATGAGTTGATTGGCATTATGCCGGAAGCAGAAAAAGCTGACGCTCAGCTTAAAGATTACCAGGCTTCCCTTGCCCAGCAAGGCCAGGACCTGATGAAAGAATTAAGTGCAAAAGACAGTTTATTTGTACGTGACTCTGCAAAGCTTTCTCCAAGCATGAGAGACATTAAAAGAAATGAATTAATTGCTTTGTATCAGCGTGTACGCACTTGGGACAACCAGGCACAGGAAATGTACCAGCAAGAAGCACAGCGTAAAATTTCTCCTCTGAGAGATAAAGCCCTGGATGCTATTAAAGCTGTAGCCAAAGAAAATGGTTATACCTATATCCTGGATGTAAATTCTGTGATTGTGGCGCCCCCGGGTGATGACGTCCTTACATTGGTTAAGAAGAAATTAGGAATAAAAGATCCTCCGGCCACACCTGCGGCTCCAAAAAAGAATTAATTTTTGTATTTAAAAATTTAAGAGGCTGCTTCAATTCTGAAGCAGCCTTTTTATATACCAGTTAAACAGGGAATAGAATTTTCACTAAAATTTTACCCGGCTTTTCTAAACCATCTAAACTATCTAAACATCTATCCCATTTAATCCCCCCCACCTTAAAAACTTTATAAACCTTCACTAACGCCGTTTCTACCTAAACCTTATTTTTACAATATGACATCGGCGCCGATAGGCATATTCGACAGCGGGTACGGCGGGCTCACCGTTTTAAAAGAAATAAAGGCGCTTTTGCCGGAGTATGATTATCTCTATTTAGGCGATAATGGCCGCACGCCATACGGCACCCGCAGTTTTGAAACTGTATACAGTTATACCCGTGAATGTGTGAAATGGTTGCTGGATAAGGGTTGTAACCTCGTGATTGTGGCTTGTAATACAGCTTCAGCAAAAGCATTGCGTAGTATTCAGCAAAATGATTTGCCCGGCTGGGCACCGGGTAAAAAAATTTTAGGAGTCATTCGCCCCACAGCTGAAATTTTGGGCAAAAAATCCCGTAAAGGGCATATTGGAATTTTGGCAACGCCAGGAACGGTAAGTTCAGGTTCTTATTTAATTGAGATAGAAAAATTTTCTCCTGGGGTACAAGTCACCCAACAAGCCTGCCCGCTCTGGGTACCTTTGATTGAAAACGGTGAATATGACGAGCCAGGCGCAGATTATTTTGTTGAAAAATATTGTCATGAATTAATGGAACAGGACCCGGGCATAGACACTGTTTTGCTGGCCTGCACCCATTACCCTTTATTGGAAAATAAAATTAAAAATTACTTGCCCCGAGGCGTGCAGGTTGTCAGCCAGGGAAACCTTGTGGCCATTAGCCTGCAAGATTACCTGCAGCGGCACCCGGAACTGGAGACATTTTGCAGTAAAAATGGTAACCTGGAAATTTACACAACTGATGATCCGGTAAATTTTGACAGGCAGGCACTAAATTTCCTGGGTTATGCCATAAACTCCCGCTACGTGACAGTTTAATTTTGATTTCCTTGTATTTTTTAGGGTAAATCCCCGTAACTTTGCCGTCCTTTCACAAGCAGCGGGGATGGTGCCTTGCTGATTATATCGGTAAACAATTTTTTGTAAAAGGAAAAAATATTAGCAATGCCCGGAAAAAAAAGAACGTATCAACCCCATAAACGCCGTCGTAAATCTGTACATGGTTTTCGCAAGCGCATGCAGGATGCCAACGGAAGGAAAGTTTTGGCCAGCCGCAGAAAGAAGGGGCGTCATAGACTTACTGTTTCTGACGAGCACGGATCTAAAAAATAATCATTGCCTCATAGGCAATACAGTATATTAGCCCCCGCTTTACGGGGGCTTTTTTAATGGAAAATAAATTACGATACAGGCTCAATAAAAAGCAAAAGCTAAAAAGCCGCAAGGATATAGAAGCCATTTTTGCAACCGGCAAATCCTTTACGGCCTTTCCTTTGCGTGTGAACTGGATAGCAGCACCCCTGGAAAAATATGCTGTTGTAGGTGTGGGTGTAAGCAGCCGGAATTTTAAAAAGGCGGTGGACCGGAACCGCATCAAAAGAATATTGCGGGAGGCGTACCGGCTTCAACAACATGAAGCACCTGCCGGGCTTAAAGTTTTTTTTATGTATACCGGGCGGGAATTGCCGGCATATGAAGATGTATATAAGTCAGTAGGAAAATGCCTGCGCCACCTGGTGAAAAATATAAAACATTCCCAGCCGCAGGATTTTAAAGAAGATAACCCCCAGACGGATGAAAAAAATTAATTATTACCTTGGCCTCCCATTCATCTGGTTGATTAAATTATACCAGGCGATAATTTCTCCCATACTGGGACCAAAGTGTCGTTTTACGCCCACCTGTTCCCAATATGGACTTGAGGCTTTACGAAAATATGGTTTGTTTAAGGGTACCTGGCTTACCATAAAACGCATCAGCCGCTGCCATCCCTGGGGTGGTCACGGGCATGATCCTGTTCCATAATTTTAATAGATAAAATAAAAAATGCAAGGCCATGCCCTGCATTTTTTTCCAGAATTATTATTAAATAAATTCCTTTAAGTCGGCATTGAGTTTTTCTTTTTCCGTGTACCATAATCCATGGGGCGCACCTTCATAAATTTTAAACTGAGCCATAGGTAGCAACTTCGCGGTCTCCTTACCGGTAGGTTCTATGGGAACCGTTACATCTGCATCTCCATGAATAATTAGTGCAGGTACATTTATGGTGGGAACATCTTTCCGGAAATCTGTTGTGGCAAATGCGTTGGCACTTTCCAGGGTAGCAATGGCAGAGGCTTCCATTACCCGCGTAAGGTTATTGGCCAGGAAGGCGTCGCTGACAGGATTTTTCAGCAGTTTTACCCCGAAAAAATCTTTAGCAAATGCTTCCATAAAACCAGGGCGATCATCTTTCATACCTTTTGTCATCTCATCGAAAATCTCCTGTGGTACGCCATCAGGATTGTCAGCAGTTTTTAACATGTAAGGAATTACCGCGCTTATGATAACTACTTTGCTCACCCTCTTCCCGCCATGATTAGAAAAATATTTGGCTATCTCGCCACCACCCATACTGAAGCCAACAAGGGTTACATCATTTAAATCAAGTTCATCCAATAAGGCTTTTAAATCGGCTGCGAATGTATCATAATCATAGCCATTGGCAGGTTTGTCAGATTTGCCAAACCCCCGCCTGTCGTAGCAAATACATTTATACCCGTTTACTGATAAATCGGTTACCTGGTACTCCCACATGCTGCCACTCAGCGGCCAGCCATGAATGAAGACAACATTTTTTCCTTCACCATATATTTCATAGTAAATATTTATTGCGTCTTGTTCGTTTTTTGATGTTTTAATGAAAGGCATAATCAAATTGTTTGGAATGATATAAAGGCTTTAAAACAAACAAAAGTTTGGCCAGAATATATTTTAATTATAATACCTCCTCTTTAAAGTACATTCAGCTCACTTGTAAAATCAGAAAGATTTTTTAAGCAGGAAGGCAACCTGTTCCGGCGATAAATCCTGGCCGATGAGTATGCCATTTTCATCAATTAAAAAATTAGAAGGAATACCTGTAATAAAAAATTTACGGGCAAAGCTATTTTGTTGAAAAGAAACTAATTCACAGAACTGAGGCCAGGGTTGCTTATCTTTTTCCACGGCTTTTAGCCAGGCTTCTTTATTTTGATCCATAGATACGCCGAGTATCTCGAATCCTTTATTATAATATTTTTTATAAATTTTTAATAATTCCGGAACCTGGCCACGGCAAGGGGTACACCAGGAACTCCAGGCATCAATAAGTAAAAATTTTCCTTTATAATCACTTATCAAAACTTTTTTGCCGTTCGAATCTGTAAGTGTGAGGGGCGGAAAAAATTTTCCAGTTTCGGAGACTGCTATTCTGTTTCTTGAATAGCGCACATTACTCATAAAAGGGGAATGTAACAAGGATGTATCCGTAAGCTTTACCAGGCTGTCTGTTTGTACAAGATTAAGGTTAATAGCCTGCGCAATGATGGAGAGATTTATTTCTGCTTTAGGATCAAGTTTTATTGAAGTCTCTATTAAATCAAAAATAATTGTATTTTTTTCTTCCCGGATTTGGGTTGAATTTTCAACATTATAGATAGCTCCCATAAGCTTTACATAATGTGTTTGATTTACTTTGCCACCTGTCGGTTGGTTTTGGCAAACTGCTTTTATTGCAGGCATGAAGAAGATAAAAAATATTATTTGGCGCATAACAGGACTTTATGGTACCGTAAAAATTAAATGAAAATAAAGTTACATCAATAGTTCGCAGTTCATGAGCCAGTATAAAAATAAAAAAACAGTATAAAAATAAAAAAAAGCCACTGGTTAGTGGCTTTGAAAAAAAATATAAGTCTTATTTATGCTGCGTTGTAACGGTCTGCTACTTTATCCCAATTGATTACATTCCAGATTGCTTCGAGGTATGCCGGTCTTTTATTTTGGTATTTTAAATAATAGGCATGTTCCCATACGTCTACGCCTAACAGTGGTGTTCCTTTTACTTCTGCTACATCCATCAATGGATTATCCTGGTTAGGTGTAGAAGAAACTTCCAGCTTACCATCTTTGGAAATGAGCCAGGCCCAGCCACTGCCAAAACGTGTAGTACCTGCGGCAGAAAATTTTTCTTTAAATGCTTCAAAGGAGCCAAAGGCTGCATTGATATCATCTGAAAGTTTGCCGGTTGGATTGCCACCGCCTGCAGAAAGAGAATCCCAGAAAAATCCATGGTTCCAATGGCCACCGCCATTATTTCGAACTGCAGGGCTTATGCTGCCGGCATTTTTTACCAGTTCTTCCAGGGATTTATTTTCATGCTCTGTTCCGGCTATTGCTTTATTTAAATTATCAACATAAGCCTGGTGATGTTTGTCATGGTGAATTTTCATTGTCTCGGCATCAATATGGGGTTCCAATGCTTCATATGCATAAGGTAGGGGGTCTAATGTAAAAGCCATAATAATATAATTTTTATGTGTAAATAACTAAGGATGAATACTACTACAAAATTAACGCCTAACTGCCTGTTTTTTTATTTTCAACACGTATAATATCCCATTTCGGAAGTTACCGCCGCGCATGGAAAAATGCTTTCATTAATTCGGCACATTCATCTGCCAGTACACCACCGCTTAGTTCTGTTTTCGGATGAAAGGGGTTGTTATTACCTGTACTCCTGCGGTAGCCGTTTTTTTCATCATAGGCACCAAAAACAATTCTTTTAAGTTTACTCCAATACAATGCCCCGCTGCACATAAGGCAGGGTTCTATGGTTACGTAGAGTGTAGCCTCCGGCAAATATTTACTATTTAGAAACTGGAAAGCTGAAGTAAGCGCTATAATTTCTGCATGCGCTGTACTATCAGACAATAATTCCACCTGGTTATAACCCCGTGATATTATTTTATCATCAATAACCACAATGGCCCCAATGGGCACTTCTTCTTTCTCCAAAGCGAGGTTAGCCTGGATGAGTGCCTGTTGCATATATTTTTCGTCTTTCGTCAAAATGGTCAATCGTCAATAGGTCATAAGGTCAATGTCAATAGTTCATAAAGTCAATGGTCAGTAGTTCATAAAGTCAATGGTCATCCCGATAGCTATTGGGATGTATTTGTCTATTGTCTATCATCTATAATCTACGACCACAATATAGCACTAAGCTCCATCGTATCTTTATCTAAATTTATTGTATGGCATCACTTACTTACCTCCAGGAAATGGCTGCATTTTTCCGGACGGGGAAAACTAAATCCTATGACTTCCGGAAAAAGCAATTAGAAATATTACGGAACGGTATACTGGAGTATGAAGATGAATTGCATGCAGCATTATACAAAGATTTACATAAAAGCCCGGAAGAATGCTGGGTTACAGAGACAGGCTTTGTAATGGCAGAAATAAAAGATGCTCTCCGGCACCTGCGCCGCTGGATGCGGCCGGAAAAAGTTTCTACAAACCTGGCTAACCTCCCCTCACGTAGTCGCGTATACGCAGAACCGCTGGGTGTGGTGCTCATCATAAGCCCCTGGAACTATCCCGTAAACCTGTTGTTCACGCCGCTGGTTGGTGCTATTGCCGCAGGTAATTGTTGCATCCTGAAACCCTCTGAACACGCACCGGCAACAGGAGATGTTTTAATCCGTATGATTAATAAAATTTTTGATCCCGGGTATATCAGGATTGCTGAAGGCGAGGGCCATATCATCATCCCGGAAATGATGAAGGCATTTCGATTTCATCATGTTTTTTATACCGGCAGCACTGCTACTGGAAAAAAGATTTATGAAATGGCAGCTTCAAGGTTGGTTCCGGTTACGCTGGAACTGGGGGGTAAAAGCCCTTGTGTGGTAGAAGAAGATGCCGACATTGCGATGTCAGCAAAAAGAATAACGCTGGCAAAATTTTCCAATGCCGGTCAAATGTGCGTCGCCCCGGATTATATTCTCGTGCATAACTCTGTCCGCAATAAACTTTTGGATGCGATAAAAGAAAACATTAAAAAATTCTTTGGTGATAAGCCGGAAGAAAGCGCCTATTACGGACGTATTATTAATGAAGCTCAGTTTGAAAGGCTGGCAGGTTATTTAGAATCTTCAAACCTTGCTTTTGGTGGGTATACAAATAAAGAAAAATTATTTATTGAACCCACTATTCTCACTCATGTAAAAGAAGGCGATGATATTATGCAGGAAGAAATTTTTGGCCCAATCCTCCCCATACTAAGCTTTGGGCAGAAAGAAGAAGCGTTAGAAATTATTGAAAGAAATCCCAATCCTCTGGCGTTTTATGTTTTTACATCTTCTCGTGAGTGTGAACAATACTGGCTAAAGGCTGTTAGTTTTGGCGGAGGATGCCGGAATAATGCCAGCCTGCATTTAACCAATTATCATTTACCTTTTGGCGGCCGGGGAGATAGTGGTATTGGCCACTATCATGGTAAATACAGCTTTGATATTTTCAGTCATAAAAAAGCCTGGATGAAAACACCGGGATGGTTTGATCCTTCCCTCAAATACCCTCCGTATGCGGGCAAAATGAATATTTTAAAAAAATTAATCGGTTAGCAGATGACAATAAAGCAACAAATTCTCAAAACTGTTTATCCCTTATTTATAAAACTTTCCGGCATGGCCGGGAAGAATACCAGCATTTTAAAAAATGAAGCTATGCCTGAAACCCCTGTTTATGAAATACCTCTTGAACTCAACACCGGTGAAAAAATAACGCTGGATAAATACAAGGGAAAAAAAATTTTAATTGTAAATACGGCTTCAGATTGCGGCTATACGTCACAGTACGAAGGCCTGCAGGCACTGCATGAAAAATACCACGATAAGGTGCAGGTAATAGGTTTCCCGGCTAATGATTTCGGGGCACAGGAAAAAGGTTCAGATGAAACCATTGCCTCTTTTTGCCAGGTTAATTTCGGGGTGAGTTTTCCTTTGGCAAAAAAAGCCAGCGTTTTAAAAAATGATCAGCAACAACCTCTTTACAAATGGCTTACACATGAAGATCAGAATGGTTGGAATTACGTAGCCCCTACGTGGAATTTTTGCAAATATGTTATTGATGAAGAAGGAAACCTCACCCACTTTTTTGAAGCCGGAACAGAACCTGGAGACAAAGCGCTCCTGGAAGCATTATCCATTAAATAAAAATCAAAGGGGGCAGTTTTGATGATAGTTAATTATCTCAATCGGTGTTCTTTCAAAACTATAGTCTTTATAATGCTCACTGATGTCTTCCAGCACTTCCAGTATGGATGCTGATGATGTAAGAGTCACCAACTTAAGGCGGTAATCTTTAATGCCGGGCAAGCCTTTGAGGTAATTTGTATAATGCCGGCGCATTTCATTTATGCCCACAACAGGGCCTTTCCAATCGAGGGATTTTAAAAGATGTTTGCGGCAGACATCCACCCTTTCTGTAAGTGTGGGTGAAGGCAACACTTCCCCGGTGGCCATAAAATGTTTTATTTCCCGAAAAATCCATGGATAACCGATAGCTGCCCGGCCCACCATGATACCGTCTATCCCATATCTTTCTTTATATTCGACTGCTTTCTGCGGGCTGTCTATGTCACCATTGCCAAAAACAGGAATGCTGATGCGGGGGTTATTTTTTACTTTTCCAATCAACGTCCAGTCCGCTTCGCCTTTGTATAACTGGCAGCGGGTACGGCCATGAATAGCAATGGCTTTTACACCAATGTCCTGCATGCGTTCGGCTACTTCTTCTATATTCTTTGTATTATCATCCCAACCCAGGCGGGTTTTAATGGTCACTGGCAGCGAAGTACTTTTTATAACGGCTTCGGTTAAACGCACCATGAGCGGAATGTCTTTCAATACACCGGCTCCGGCACCTTTATTCACCACTTTTTTTACGGGGCAGCCAAAATTTATGTCTACCAAATCCGGGTCAACGGTTTCGCATATACGGGCACTCATCGCCATGGCGTCTTCATCTCCACCAAAAATCTGGATGCCAAATGGCCGCTCCTCCTCGCTGAAGTCAAGCTTCTGCCGGCTCTTCATGGCATCGCGGATGAGGCCCTCGCTGCTGATGAATTCACTATACATCAGGTCCGCACCATTGTCTTTACAAACAGCACGGAAGGGCGGGTCGCTCACATCTTCCATGGGCGCCAGCAGCAGGGGAAATTCCGGTAATGTAATAGCTCCAATAGAAGGCATAGCATTTTGTATATTGCGGCTGCAAATTTACCATAAATTACTGAGGCAATGCAAATGAAATCTGTTAAAGGCTTTACACCCGCCGGCCAGTTCGGGATGCTCATTCTTTTTTTAGGGGTTGGCATATTGTTGGCTGCCCTGGTTCAGTTCGGAATAGGAATGACGATGGTGCCCGCAGGTACATCAATAGAAAAAATGGGTGAAGTGATGCTGGCCGAAATGATGAAGCCGGAAAATCTTTCCATGGCCCGCCTTTCCCAGGTCTTTGGTACCCTGTTTATGTTTTGTATGCCCGTATTTCTTTACCTCTGGGTATGCTGGGGTAATAATCCTTTTTGGCTGGGCTTTAACCGCCAGGTAAATATTTACCAGGTACTCATTGGTTTTGCTATAATTTTTTGTGCCAACGTAGCGGCCTCACCATTGGAAGATATCAGCAAAAGCATCCTGGTTAATTTCCCCCGGCTGGATGCCCTGGCGCTGAAAATGGAAACGGCTTACATGGAACAAGTCATGATGCTCAGCAACCTCAAGAGCTGGCCGGAATTTATCATGGCTATTTTTATCATGGCTTTTTTCCCGGCGTTATTTGAAGAATTATTTTTCCGTGGCGCCATACAAAGTATCCTCGTACGCTGGTGGAGAAATCCCTGGATTGCTATTTTTGTTACGTCTGTCATCTTCAGTATCATTCATTTCTCCATTTACTTATTCTTAAGCCGTATAGTACTCGGGCTGGCGCTGGGCATTATGTTTTATCAAACAAAAAATATATGGGTAAATACCATTGCGCATTTCCTCAATAACCTCGTAGCAGTTATCCAGCTTTTTTATATGGGCATGAATAATAAAAAAATAGATCCCGCAACCATGGAACCCTCGTTTCACTGGGCCTGGAGTATACTGGCTTTGGCAGGGTTAGTTTTCTTCTTCCTCCTGCTGGAAAAGTATTCAAAGCAAAACAGGGCCATCATTCAAACAAAGGAAAATTTATTGATGCAGGCTCAAAATCCTTTTCACGATATTGCGGCTTCTTAAATTTACGATTTGCCTTTTCATTTCCAGACATTCCGGACACGTGCACTTACCGCCATCATTTTTGCGGCGGTTATGCTTGCAGGACTGTTATGGAATACCTGGAGTTTTACCATTCTTTTTTGCATTATTCATATTGGCTGCTGGTGGGAATACCGGAAGCTGATTGCCCTGTCAACAAAATCTTTTATCCCCCTCTCTGTCCTGCTCCTGCTGCTGCTAGGTGGGTATGTCCTTATTTATGTGCTGTCATTTTCCGCCTATACAGAAAATCTTTTACCCCAATATCGTTTAACCCATATCGTTACCTGGGCAGGAATGGTCATAATATTACTCCTGGCAATTCGGGATAAGCGCCTCACAATGACAGCACGCAGCTACCTGTTGCTGGGCTTTTTTTATATCTCATTACCTATTGCCCTGTTCATTCACTTGCGCACCAATAATTGGTTTGGGCCTTCCACTGCTATGGGTTCGCCGGCATCACTAATAACTATTGGAGTTATTTTTTCTATCTGGATAAACGACACCATGGCTTACATCACCGGATCTTTCCTGGGCAAAACACCGCTTTCACCTATTTCACCTAAAAAGACCTGGGAAGGCACAATTGGCGGGGCACTGCTTTGTGTGGGGATAGTAGCATTACTCGCATTATTGCCTGTTGCCCGTGTGTTGCCTGTAGGTTTCTGGATAGGCCTGGCGGCTGTGAGTGCCATCAGCGGTACGTTGGGAGATTTATGGGAAAGTAAATTAAAACGTATGTCGGGTGTAAAAGACAGCGGTAGCTTTATGCCTGGGCATGGCGGGTTTTTAGATCGTTTTGATTCTTTATTGTTTGCCGCCACCTGCGCCTGGCTGTATTGCCTGGTGTTTCATGCCTTATCGAATAGTTTGTAACTTTATCACCTTAAAAAATATTTTTTCGAATGACGATTCACCGGGAAGGCTATAAATCAATTGCTATTACTACTTTGATATTTGCAGCCCTAAACCTTTTTAGTTTCTGGTTTTGGGGCGCTAATTATCTCTGGCTTTGTATTTTAATTTTCATCATTACTATTGGCCTTACACTTTTTATCATTTCTTTTTTTCGCATTCCATTACGCTCCTTTACTTTAGGCCATGGGAATATTATTGCTCCGGCAGATGGAAAAGTGGTGGTCATAGAAGAAATTACAGACGAGGAATATTATCATGATAAACGCCTGCAGGTTTCCATCTTTATGAGTCCGGCAAATGTACACGTGAACCTCAACCCCGTATCCGGGGAAGTTATTTATAGTAAGTATCACAAAGGGAAATACCTTGTTGCCTGGAATCCAAAATCGTCCACGGAAAATGAACGCCATTCTGTAGTATTGAAATTTGCAGAAGGCTCAACTATACTGGTTAAGCAGATTGCCGGGGCCCTTGCTAAGCGTATTGTAAATTACCTCGAAGTGGGTCAACAGGTAGAACAGGCGGAAGAAATGGGCTTTATTAAATTTGGCAGCCGGGTAGACCTTATTTTACCTGTGGGCACCAAAATTAATGTAAACCTGAACGAGGTGGTGAAGGGCGGTGTCACCGTCATTGCGACTTATTAAGCTTGGTACTTTCAGTTGGAAGATGTATTTTTAGTATCTCATTTATAAATCACAAAAGGTATGAAAAAATTGTTTATTCTAGCCACAGCAGCTTGCCTGGTTACCGGCGCTAGTTTTGCTGATGCCAGTGGTGGAAAAGAAAAAGAAAAAAAGAAAAAGTGTGAGAAAAGCCAGCAAAAGTGTAGCAAGAAGATGCAGAAAACTTGTTGCAAAGGCACAACGGCTAATTTGTAAAAAACGCTCCCTGCATTGCAGGGATTTTTTTAGGGAAATATTTTTTCTAAGTCTTTTAAATGCGTGATACAATAATTGCATTCCGGGTTATCTGCTTCAATATGATTTACAAAAATACAATCCATGCCGGCATTTATAGCACCTTGTATATCTGCATCTACATTATCACCAATCATTATACTTTCCTCTAAAGTAGCGCCGGTAGCCTGCAAGGCAAATTCAAATATTTCCTTTTTGGGCTTCATGCTATTGCTTCTTTCAGAAGTTATGACGCTGGAAAAATATTTATCCAGGCCGCTGTTTTGTAGTTTCAGCCACTGGGTTTTTTCAAAACCATTTGTAATGAGGTGGAGTTTGTAATTTTTGTCCCGGAGGTAATCCAGTATTTCAAATGTATAAGGAAATACTTCTTTTTTTGTGGGTAAAATATCCAAAAAAGCAGCACTCATTTTTTTTGCAAGGTCTTCATCAGCTACTTTAAAATCAAGCAAGGTGCGCCACATTCTTTTCCACTTCAGGTCATCTGCATTAATGAAGCCTTTATGATACCGATCCCATAAAATCCTGTTATGGTGCAGGTAGGTTTTGTAAAAGGATTCAAAATCTGAACTCAGGCGGTTTGCCAGGTCAAATTGTACATACAATTCTCCTAGGCTGTGTTCAGCATTTTTATCAAAATCCCATAAGGTATGATCAAGGTCGAAGAACAGGTGTTTATATGAAGGCATCTCTTATATAAAATGTATTTTGCAGGTTAGCATAATAATGAAAGGTGCAAAGATAATTTAAAAAAATTCTCATGATAATTGTAATAACCGGGGGCAGCCGTGGTATTGGTTATGCCATAGCTGCCCAATTTGCAACCCCCGGCAATACCCTTTTGTTGGCTGCAAAAAATGAAAAAAAATTACAGGAAGCTGTTGCCCGCCTTAAAGAAAATAATGAAGATATTATCGTACATAGTTACGCTGCAGATCTTTCTTTGCAAACTGCTGCCGAAAATTTTGCTGAATGGTGCCTTGGCTTCGGAGTGCCGGACATCCTCGTAAATAATTCCGGCATTTACCTGCCGGGCAATGTGCATGATGAGCCCGCAGGAAATATGGAAGCTATGATGAACACTAATTTCTATAGTGCTTATTACATTACGCGGAAAATTGTACCGGCTATGTCCAAAGCAGGGCAAGGCCACATTTTTAATATTTGTTCAATTGCCTCCCTGCAGGCATACCCTGGCGGCGGTAGTTATAGTGTAAGTAAATATGCGCTGGATGGATTTACAAAAAACCTGAGAGAAGAATTAAAAGATAAAGGAATAAAAGTTACTGCAGTTTACCCTGGTGCTGTGTTCACAGATTCCTGGAAGGGATTTGATAACAGTGAAAACCGCATCATGATTGCTGATGATATTGCCCAGATGATTGTTGCAGCTTCTGCACTCAGCCCTTCAGCCGTGGTAGAAGAAATAATTTTAAGGCCCCAAATGGGCGATTTATAAGGATTATTAACAGTTTCTTAGATTCATTTACATAATAAATAACAGCCCCACCTGATTGTTTTTTTATTTTTGCAGGCATGAAGTAATTTTATGAAAAGGCTGATATTGTTTTTTACCGGTACACTATTTTTTTGTTTGTTTTTCCTAGCGAGCCAGGCACAGGTAAACTTCAGCGCTTCCATATATCCTCAAAAAATTGGTACGGATGAATACACTACGCTACGCCTCATGGTGGAAAATGCCGTTGATGTTCAGCAAATCCGGCCTCCTTCCCTAAAAGATTTTAAAGTTATCAGCGGCCCAAACCAGGAAAGCGGCATGAGTTCCGTAAATGGCGTGGTGAAACAATATATTGCCCTTACTTATGTTTTACAGCCCAAAACGAAAGGCGTTTATACGTTAGGGAAAGCCTCAGCAATCATTGATGGTCATTCCTATAATTCTAATCCTATACAAATACGGGTAATACAGGGTGCAACCAATCCGCAGGGAAACCAGGCATACACGGCTCCTCAGGCACTGAGTGGCCTCAGCCAGTTTATGGAAGAGCCAACCCCGCGGGACGATTATAAAGATTACGTGCTGCATAAGAATGAAAACATACCGGATAAAGTGAATAAGAATATGGTGCTGCGCCTGCAAACGGATAAAACATCCTGTTATGTGGGTGAGCCAGTGGTGGCTTCTTATAAATTATATACAAGGTTGAAGAGCGATAGTAAGCTCACAAAAAATCCATCTTTCAATGGGTTTTCTGTTATAGACTTGCAGGCCCCTGCCACTACTGCTTTCTCCCAGGAGGTTTTGAATGGCCGCCCTTATAATGTTTACACCATCAGGAAAACACAATTGTATCCCTTACAGGCCGGCGATATTTCTTTGGAATCAGCTTCTGTAGAAAATAATGTTCAGTTTATAAAAGAAGGTTCGGCTTCGTCAGGCAACCGCGGTATTTTTGAAGACCTGCTTGGGGCCCAGGGGGAGGTGATTACGCAGACGGTAACCTTGAACAGCAAACCGGTTGTAATAAATGTAAAACCCTTGCCAGCAGAAGGAAAACCTGCAAATTTTTCCGGCGCCGTGGGGCATTTTTCCATTAGCACACAAATAAATAAATCTTCTTTTTCTACGGATGAATCTGGTAATCTCCAGGTCACTATCAGCGGTGCAGGAAATATGCATTTAATTAATGCCCCGGAAGTTATATGGCCGGAAGGCATAGATGGTTTTGACCCGAAGACCACAGATAAATATAATAATATGGTGGTGCCGCTCCAGGGAGATAAGATTTTTGATTTCAGTTTTTCTGTACAGCGGGCAGGCGATTTTACGTTACCGTCAGTGAAGTTCAGTTATTTTGATCCGGCAGCGCAGGTTTATAAAACCATTACCAGTAAACCTTATGTATTACACATTACACAGGGTAAAAATCCGGTGCGTCGCACGGCTAATGTACTTGCTGCAAATGGCAATGAAAACAATAATGGGCTGCAATATGGTTTGTATGCCTTGGGCGCTTTGGTACTCGCCATTTTTATAATCCTTTTAACCCGCAGGCGTAAATCAAAAATTAAGGAAAGCGTTGTTCAGGAAGAAATTAAAATTGCGGAACGATTGAAAGAAACACCACCTCCTCCTCCTGTCCATAATTTTTTGGCTTTCCAAAATCCCTTACCGGAAACAGAAGCCTGCCTGCAGCAGGATGAATGCATAGATTTTTATGGCATTCTCAATAAAGAGTTACGCCATTTTTTAGCCGTGCGTTTTTCATTGAACGAAGCTGTTTTAAATAATAAAAAAATTGCTGCTGCTATGGATGCTACGGGTGTTGATAACAGCACCATATTAAGCCTGGAAGAATTGATGCATGAAATAGAATGGAGACTTTACACACCTTTTGAAAGAACCCAGCGTTTACGGGAATTTTATAATCGCTCCATGCAGGTTATACAGGAAATTAATACATCCATGACAGCGCACGTTACTCTGTAAATTTATAACCCACCCCTCGTACACTATGAAAGTAGCGGGGATTGCGGGTGTCTTCTTCAAAATACTTCCGGAAATTTAAAATAAAATTATCAATTGTTCGGGTCGTCGGATATACGTTATAACCCCAAACGGATTGTAATATTTTTTCCCGGGTTACCACTTCATTCCTGTTCTCAACCAAAAGTTTCAGGAGCATGGCTTCTTTTTTTGTAAGCGGGTTGGCTTCATTTTTTCTGTTATAGCAG
>JBDSWG010000205.1:0-11397 GCA_039926825.1 Ferruginibacter sp. | reverse complement strand
CTGGCAAGATGATAACGTACTAAAAGACAAAGATAAAAGCAGGAAAGTATAGGTGATTTTATGGATTAGTGTCATATTATTGGGTTTCTATTGCCCGAACTTTGTCAAACTATATGCCAAGCCATTGTATCTGAAATAGTTATAAAGAAATTCTAGGGCTCCAGGTCCCAGGAAGATTTTAGTTCTTTCATCCGTTCTGCAGGTAAATTGGATTGATTGTAATGACCCGCAAGTTCTTTTTGCCTGCAGGCCTCATATAAACTGACGGCACAGGCTACAGAAATATTCAGGCTTTTAATAATACCGAATTGAGGAATAATAAAATTGCCATCGCATAAAATATTTATTTCATCACTTACGCCATCATGTTCATTTCCAAAGACAAGTGCCATGCGTTGAGTGAAATCCATTTGGTACAAGGAAACGGCTTTATCATCAAGACGGGTGGCGTAAATTGTATCAAAATTTTTCCGGAGCCTTTCAAAACATTCTGCAGCATCTGTAAACTGGTGGATGGTCAACCATTTTGCTGCGCTGGAAGAACTCTTGCTCCCCCATTTTTTATGGGGGGCAATTTTTGTATTTAAAATATAAATATCCTGAATGCCCACAGCATCACAGGTACGCATAACCGCAGAAATATTGTGAGGATCAGAAACATTTTCTAGCAGCACTGTAAGACCGGGCTGCCGTTTATCCAACACTGATTCTAGCCTGCTTTGTCGTTCGGGAGTCATATCAGGTTGTTTTAAAAAGGTTTGTATTAATGCCCAAACCGGGCTCTTGATTATAAGCGTATACACCATCTTTCATAGATGGACCGGATGCGGCATCTTCAGAAAGTAAAAGTGGCCCATCCATATCCAGGAAATCTGCCAGGGGTGCCAGGTGCGCCAGGGCAGCCGTACCAATACTGCTTTCATTCATGCAACCCAGCATAACCTGAAGGTTTAATTCCCGGGCTTTTTTTATCATGCGCAAGGCAGGCGTAATACCGCCGCATTTAGTCAGCTTTATATTGATTCCATGAAAATACCCGGCACATTTCAACACATCTTCTTCCTTAACGCAGGCTTCATCAGCGATAAGTGGAAGGCCAGAGAGTTCAAATAAATTTTTCATACCATCCCAGTCATCTTTAGCCAGCGGTTGTTCTACCAGCTGAACGCCCAGCCCGGCAAGCAAGGGAATTTTTTTCCGGGCCTCTTCTGCTGACCACCCACCGTTTACGTCTACACGAAAAATAGCATCCGTATGTTTACGCAGATTTTCCAGCAATTCTACATCTCCTTTGCCGCCCATTTTTATTTTATAAATCGGCCAGGGTTTTTCCTTCATTTTTTTCACCATCACTTCCGCATCATCTATCCCAATAGTAAAATCTGTAAGGGGGGCATGTGCCGGGTCCAAAGCCCATAATTGGTACAAGGGCATTTTTTTCAGCTTTCCATACAAATCCCAACCAGCCATATCTAGCGCACAAATAAGAAAATTATTTTCAGGAATTAAATGGTGCAGGTAATGCCAAAACCGCTCGGGGTCATTGAAAGAATAGGATTCTATCCATGGACGTTTCGCCTCCAGGTCGGCTATCATTTTTTCTACAGGAATATGATAGTAAGTAATGGCCGGCGCTTCACCATAACCTTTCACGCCAAAAAAATCCAGCTCTACTACCAGGGCAGGTTGGTGCGTTTTAGTGCCCTTGCTAATTGTAAAAGGATGTGTAAAAGGTAAGTTTATAGTACGATAGTTTACCTGTAATTTTTTCTTCATCATCTTCCGTTTTCAGCAATAAGTTCCTTTAACTGGCGGGTAAATTTTTTATTCTCTTTCAAATCTTCCAGGCAAAGGTGCATGCGGTAATTCCAATAATGATTTGGGTTTGCAGGATTGTTGATACGTTCTTCAGCCGCATTTTCGCGGCGCAATTCTTCATTCATGGCAAGAATATCCTGTAAGAGAAAAATTGCCCAGATAGCTGGTGCCTGCAAGTGAAAGGTTACAATCTCTGTAGCAATCCAGGGCGTACATTCATCCGGTGCCGCTCCATAATGACCCAATACATGATTGTAAAAATATTGGGTTGCCTCCTTATCTTCCTTCCACCAAAGCCGTAGCGGAGACATGTCGTGGGTAGAAGGGGTAACCACAGTAAGGAAAGAAGTTTTATTTATATTGGCAAATCGCTCCGCAAGCCTTTGCGGCATCCGCTGCACTACAAGGCCAGCCATATGCATATTGTTCAAAACGGGCGGTACCATTTCAGGTACCATGCCCAGGTCTTCCGCACAGATAAACATAGGGCTGCTCGCTGTGAGTAATTCCAGTTTTTTTACACCTTCTGCACGCCAGAGTTCATCCTGATCCCGGAAGAAATAATTATCATAAAGTTTTTCCAGTATTTGTTTTTCATGCTCTGGCAGGCGGCTAAAAGCTTCCGTGCGCTGCATATTAATGCGAAAATGGTAATGCCCGGGTTGGTTATCATCTTCCAGCAATATGACCTGGGCTATGAGCCAAAGCATACCATCCAGCAAATGCCGCTTGCCGGGATGCGCAGCAAAGAATGTCGTTGCAGCCCGCTGTGTTGCACATTCTGGTACAAGTTTATTATCCCGGAGACAATTGGCTTTTATCCATTCGGCATCTATACCAAAAAGTCTAAGAATAATTTCATCGTCAATAACCGGCTTCGTGTAGGCGTTTACGTTAAAATTTATACCGGCTTCAGAAAAAATTGAACCAGCAATAGGATACGCTGGCTTAAACCTCCCCAGGATGCCTTCTGTGGCATGCATGGGAATACTCCAGATGCGAAAGAAGCCCAGAACGTGATCAATCCGAATGGCATCAAAATAAATACTCAGGTGCTCCATGCGCTGCCGCCACCAGGAGAAACCATCAGCCTCCATTGTCGTCCAGTTATACGTCGGGAAACTCCAGTTCTGGCCTTTTTCTGTAAATGCATCCGGTGGTGCACCTGCCTGCATATGCATGTGAAAAAGATGTGGGCTCATCCAGGTATCTACACTACAAGTATTTACACCGATGGGTAAATCACCTTTAATAACAATGTTCTTTTTATGCGCATAATCTACAGCATCTTTCAACTGAAGATGCAGGTGAAACTGGGTGAAATAATGAATCGCAATTTCCGGATAGTGTTCTGCAGATGGGTTTGCCAGCACTTGTATGGCTTCTTCATTATAAATGCTGTATTCGCCCCATTGTGATGCATCCGCAGTTTTATTTTTATCCCTCAGGTAACAAAAAGCTGCATAAGGTACCAGCCAGTTGCGGTTCATTTCCATGAATTCAAACCAGGCAAAATCATCCTTAAAATTATGTTGCTCTTTCTCGTATAATATTTTTATAGCTTCCAGCTTTGCCTGCAGGGCGGCTTCATATTCTAATGTAGGCGCATCATTTATGCGGTGTATATTTTCCAGCATTGCTGCCGGTAAAATAATATCTGATGATTTGATGAGTTTATGAACATCCAGGTAAAGCGGGTGCAGGGCAAAGGCTGATATGGCTGCATAGGGATATGCATCGCTTAGTGTATGCGTAACCGTTGTATCATTAATGGGGAGCAATTGAATAATGTTCATCCCGGCGGCTGAAGCCCAGTCAATGAGGGGCATTAAGTCGCTGAAATCTCCTACCCCCCAGCTCTTGCGGGTTTTTAATGCTGATACCGGCACATTGAGACCAGCTGCCTTCCACACTTCGCCCAGGCGGGTATTTTCCTGTATGAATACGGGCTCATGTTTATGATGCGCTGGTGGTAACACACGATTTTCTTCAGCTTCGTAATGCACCAGTTTTTTTAAACGGGTATCATAAATACCATACTTATAAACTATTTCATCTCCTTTATCTTTCAGGTGTAGCCTTCCTTTCCAGCCTTTACGGGTATATCTCAAAAGCATACAATCTTCCTTCTCCCACGTTCCGAGATCTTTAATATTTCCAGTAATACAAACTTTAAAATAAGCGGGAAGGCAAGGTGCCTGCACTTCAAAAAAATGGGTCGTTTTCTTTATAGGAAGAAGCGCTTTTTCTTTTTCCTTTTTTAGGGGGGACAAAAAGTTGAATGCCTTTGTATTATAAATAAACTTGTCCCAGATAGTGGCATACCAGTCTGCAAAAATATGGACCTCATCTCCTTTTACTTTGCCCGGCAATATAGAAAGGTGGTTGCCTTCAACATTTTCTTTTCCCGTCTCCATTAAAACAATAACGGCACTTGATTTTTCTTTAATGGCTTCATCTTTAATATCTATCTCGGCCTTCCAGGTATCTTCATTCTCATAATGAAGGGAGATGAGACCGCTCTTTCCTGCCAATTCATCCGGAAGCCGGAGAAACAGGGATTGACCATAAACAGAACGGAAATAAATATGAAACACCACACGCATAATCTCAGTTTGAAGCGGCAATTTAAGCAGAATGGATAATACAGGCTTTTCAAATTTTTTAAAAAGCTATCGTACGCATGGGGAAGACACTTATATTTGCAAAAATCATTGCTGTAAAATGGATACAACAAAAAAACGCACAGGCCTGTACTGGATTTTATTTTTGGTTTCTGTTGCCGTCTTCTTCGGCGTATTTGCGGTAGCGGGCGGTTACTGCTCAATGATACTGCCTTTCAATGTTACATTCCTTGCTTTGGCATTGGATTTAATGTAATTTTAAATTCTTCATTCCTGCCTTCGTCTATATGGACAATGAAGGTAACCTGACAACTCTTCAGGAATTTTTCTATGGCATTAAAGTTGACCTTTGTACCTTCCTGAATTATTAAAACCCGGCAACCCTTTTTTTGCCAATTTGACCCACTGCCTAAATATTTATGGATAAAGATTTTTTTTTTAATGGGAAGGAAGATGAGATGGAGTTTATGCCTATGATTCCCATGAGTGATGATGAAGATGCGGACAATGATAATACTACGCTTCCCGAAACGCTTCCCATATTACCTCTCCGCAATACAGTTTTATTCCCTGGAGTAGTTATTCCGATAACTGTTGGTAGAGACAAGAGTATCAAGGCGGTAAATGACGCCTATAAGGCGGATAAACTGATTGGAGTGGTAGCTCAGAAAGACAGTTCTGTAGAAGAACCGACTGTCAGCGACCTGGAAGACATTGGCACAATGGCTAAAGTAGTGAAGCTGATTAAAATGCCTGATGGTGGCACCACTATTATCATACAAGGAAAGCGTCGCATTAAGATTGATGAAATAATAGAAGATGATCCATATTTTAAAGCCCGCATCACATACCTGGAAGAAGAAACACTGAAGGACGACCCGGATTTCAATGCCCTTGTGGGAAGTATTAAAGATTTGGCGGCGCAGATTATCAACTTGTCTCCCAACCTTCCCAGCGAAGCAGCCATAATTTTAAAGAATATCGAAAGCCCTTCCTTCCTCATACATTTTGTAAGCAGCAACCTTAATTCTGAAATAAAACAGAAGCAACAGTTATTGGATATCAGCAATTTGAAAGCTCGTGCTGAACTTCTTATGCAGCTTATGCATACAGAGTTGCAATATGCAGAACTCAAAAATAAAGTAACGAATAAAACGCGTGCAGAACTGGATAAACAGCAAAGAGATTATTTTCTTCAACAGCAGATGAAGGCTATTAAAGATGAATTAGGTGGCGAAAATGTGGCGGAGGTAAAAGAGATGCAAAAGCGGGCCGATGAAAAAAAATGGCCTGCAACAGCAAAAGATGCTTTTACAAAAGGCGCAGAAAAGCTGGAAAGGATGCACCCTTCTACGCCCGATTATTCAGTCGTATATAACCACCTGGATTTATTGCTGGACCTTCCCTGGGATGAGGTAACGCAGGATCAATATGACCTGAAGAAAGCAAAAAAAGTTTTGGATCATGATCATTATGGCATGAACAAAATAAAAGAAAGGATACTGGAATATTTGGCCGTTTTGAAATTAAAAGGGGATATGAAAAGCCCCATCTTATGTTTCATCGGCCCGCCTGGCATTGGAAAAACAAGTTTAGGTAAAAGTATTGCTGCTGCCATAAACCGCAAATATGTACGCGTAAGTCTTGGCGGACTACATGATGAGAGTGAAATTAGGGGGCACCGAAAAACCTACATCGGGGCTATGCCGGGCCGTATTATTCAGTCCATTAGAAAAACAAAATCCAGCAACCCGGTTATGATCCTGGATGAAATAGATAAGGTAGGAAATGATGGCCGCGGGGATCCTTCTTCCGCATTGCTGGAAGTTTTGGATCCGGAGCAGAACCATAGTTTTTATGATAATTACCTGGAGCTGGAATATGATCTTTCTAAAGTATTGTTTATTGCCACGGCTAATACGCTAAATAATATTCAGCCTGCATTAAGGGACCGCCTGGAAATTATTGACCTGAGCGGTTATGCCATAGAAGAGAAAATAGAAATTGCCAAACGCCATTTGTTACCCAAACAAAAAGATATGCATGGCCTGGGTAAAACGAGTTTCAAAATGAGTGACAATGTGCTGCAAAAAGTGATTTCGGACTATACCAGGGAGAGTGGCGTAAGGGAACTCGATCGCCAGTTGGCCAGCCTGATGCGCAACCAGGCAAAGGAACTGGTGATGAAAGGAAAATTAAAGCCAACGCTTACAGGCAATGACATAGAACGAATACTCGGTAAACCAAAATACAGCAATGATATTTACCGTATGGCCAATATGGCGGGAGTGGCCATTGGCCTTGCCTGGACTTATGTGGGCGGGGAAATATTATTTATTGAAGCCCAGCTTAGTGAAGGCAAAGGGGAACTGAAACTGACGGGTAACCTCGGAAATGTAATGAAGGAAAGTGCCACAACGGCTTACACCTGGTTACAGGCCAATGCGAAAAAATTGGGTATAGATAACGAGGTATTCAGCAAAAAGAATATACACATTCACATTCCGGAAGGTGCCGTGCCTAAAGATGGGCCCAGTGCTGGTATTACAATGATGACGGCACTGGCCAGTTCCTTTACGGGGCGCAAGATTAAGCCCTATTTAGCTATGACCGGTGAAATAACTTTACGTGGGCAGGTTTTACCTGTGGGCGGTATAAAGGAAAAAGTTTTGGCTGCAAAAAGAAGCGGCATCAGGGAAATTATGATGTGTGTCCAAAATGAAAAAGACATCCAGGAAATTAACCCGCAATTCATTAAAGGTATTGTGTTTCATTATGTAAAAAATATGCAACAGGTGCTGGAAATTGCCTTAACATAAGTTTAGATCAAAATAATCAAACCAGATTAAACCTTCGCCCGTATATATAGTTTATAATACAACTGATTTTCATGTTGGTTGTTTTTAAGGGTTAAAAAAAATTCCCCCTGATTCTTCAGGGGGAATTTCATTTATATAAATAATTCATTATCTGGCCCTATCTCTCCAATCTTTTTCGGGCCCCGTGGTGAGCGCCTGGAATATGGCCACCAGGAATAGAAGGGAAACATTTGCTGCCAGGATATATACTTCAAAACTTAAATATCCTTCTATGTCTTCATACCTGCCGGTAAGAAAATTGCGGGCATCCAATACGAATATGGTTATCCAACTAATTATAGCCAGCACAAAAATAATGCGGCTGATTATCCTGACAGGATTTGAAGGGTGATGAATTGTTCTTTTAAAATATAATGTGTACACTGAAATAAAGAAGACTGTAGGCAAAGCTAAAACGATGGCAGAATATAAAACGCTCACCCATTTCGTATAGCCCACCAGCCCGAAAATAAATCTAAGGCCCAGCATGAGTAGCGCTAATAATATTACAAATATTATGACCATGGCTGCCAGGCGAACTAATAATGCCAGGTATTTATTTAAAGGTGCTGTTGCCATGTTAAAAATAACTAAGGTTGGTCTTTGGCGTAAGCGTTAGTAGTGACTCGTACATGAGTTTAATGGTATTTTCTATATCATCTTTATGCAACATTTCCACTGTTGTATGCATGTAGCGTAAAGGGATTGATATAAGCACACAGGGGCACCCATCATTTGCATAAGCGAAAGATTCTGTATCTGTACCTGTGCTGCGGCTCACAGCCCTTAGCTGTACCGGTATCTTATTTTTCTTTGCAACATCCTGCACCAGGTCCAGCAGCTTATTATGAACGGCCGGGCCAAAGCAAAGCGAAGGACCCTTGCCAGTAACACATTCTCCTTCAATAAATTTATTTATCATCGGTGTAGAGCTATCATGCGTTACATCTGTAATAAATGCGACATCCGGTTTAATTCTGCGTGCAATCATTTCAGCGCCCCGCAACCCTATTTCTTCCTGCACAGCATTTACAATGTATAATGTATAAGGCAGTTTCTTTTTATTTTCTTTAAGCAAGCGGGCTACTTCTGCAATCATAAATCCACCAATGCGATTATCAAATGCCCTCCCGATAAGATAGTCATGGGCCAGTTCTTCATAACCATCTTCATACGTAGCCACACAACCGATGCTGATGCCGAGGTCTTCTACTTCTTTTTTGTTTCGGGCACCACAATCCAGGAAAAGGTTTTCTACTTTGGGCTGGGTTTCTTTATTTTCCGGGTTTCCCATGCGGGTATGAATGGCTGGCCATCCAAATACAGCTTTTACCGGTCCTTTTTTTCCGTGAATAATGACCCTCATGCTTGGCGCAATCTGGTGATCCACACCGCCATTGCGTTTGAGGTATATTAAGCCTTCGGCCGAAATATAGTTGATATACCAGCTGATTTCATCGGCATGGGCTTCTATCACCACTTTAAAATTTGTACCGGGATTTATTACACCCACAGCAGTACCGTAAGGATCTGTAAAAAATTCATCTGTGTAAGGCTTCAGGTATTTCAGCCAGAGTTTTTGCCCATTGCTTTCAAAGCCTGTAGGCGAGGCATTATTAATATAGCTTTCCAAAAACTGGTAAGCTTCTTTTGTAACGGTGTTTTTCTTTTTCGCGGTTGCCATAAATATAAATTAATTGTGCAAAATTAATCAAATAGCAGCCAGTATGGTGCCGAAGGCAGAAATGAGCATGAGGCCATCTACCAAAAAATAGTAAAAAACATACTCCCTTTTTTTACGGGAGAGCCGGTATACAACCCAGGTAATGACTCCTGTAAAAACGTGGGCAACCAGTTGCAGGTTATCCTCCTGAATAAAGCGCAGGGAAAAACCCGCCAGCATATACAACAAGAAAGATATTACCATGATCCGCTGCAAGTCTGCTCTTCCAAGATCAGTGGCCAGGCTGTGCAGGGCATGCAATTTGTCCACGTGTATATCCCGCATGTCGAATATGAGGCAGAGCATAAGCATGAAAAAAAAGCGTGCGGTAAATAAAAGTAACAGTAAGGCATAGCCGCCTGAAGGATACCCACCGGCATAGGCAGGCAACCAGGCCGTAACCAGGGCCCAGGTAAAGGATAATAGAATAGTTTTTAAAAACCCCGTGCGCCGTGCAACTCTTGCTGCCAGGGGGTTCCAGAGAGGCATAGAATATAATATAGTACAGATGCCCGCCACAACAACAAGAAGCCAGGCTTGTGGTAACTGTGGCAAAAGAAATAACAATGTGATACCCGAAAGCAGGAGAATGGCCAGGTAAGAAACATTCACTTTAAGAAACCCGGATATATTCTTTTTCCTGGAAAACGCAAATTTGCCTGCCAGCCAATAAAAATTATAACTCGCCAGGGTGGCAAAAAAAACAAAAGCGCACAATACGGGTAAAACCGGCAAGTGTAATAAAATAAAAGATTGCACACACAAGGCTACTGCACACAAGGAGATAAAAATAGAATGGGACAGGATGAACTGCAGCCATTTCATCAGCGGCAGGTAAATAAGACAGGATCTCCGGTTGTAGCCACATTACTTTTATTGCCGGCAAAATCTTTTACGTAAAAATCAAAATACAGGGAGTCTGTATGTAAAGCTCCACCAGGAATGCTACGGCATTGTAATACAGAAGCCAGCGAAACGGTAACGTCCGCTTTAAAATTGGATTTTCCAGCCGCGGTAAGATCAGGGAACAAAAGTGAATCTGAGCGGCCGGTTAAATTATTTGTAAGGTAGATGTATGCCGTATCCTTGTTGGCTTTAAAACCTATATCTCCTTCCGCATCGGTAATTTCAAAAGTGAGAAACGGAATGGGGCTGCCCACATTTATGTTTGTTGATTGTGGATTTACAGATTTATATTTTACCTGCGGAGACGTCGTATACTTATCTTTTTTGCAGGCCAATAGGCCCGATGCCATTAATAAACAAATTAAGACCTGCTTCATCCGGTTCATTTTATTTCAAATTTAAGCATTAGATATTAATTATGAGGTAAATGCATTGCTGCAGTAGAAAACATTGGATAAATTTTACACCTTTGTAAAAAAAATAATTGACTTCCGGCTTTGTAAATACCACCCTTGAAAAACTCGTGCACCTGGAGGCTTCCCAAAGGGATGACCTGGCCCTACAGGTTTTTCGCTATCAATATAATTACAATAATCTTTATCATGCCTGGTGTAACCTCTGCTGCGATAACCCGCAATCAATTAAAGCAGTGAGGGATATTCCCTTTCTACCCATTTCATTTTTCAAAACACATGCAGTTCATACAACAGATTTCAAACCTCAATTTACTTTTGAAAGCAGTGGCACGGGTAGCCAGGAATGCAGCAAACATTACATCAGGGATTTGGAAATTTATAAACGCGTAAGCCTGGAAGCATTTCTTAAAACTTATGGCGACCCGAAAGATTATTGCATACTAGGGCTACTGCCTTCTTACCTGGAAAAAGGAAATTCTTCCCTGGTATATATGGTAAAATATTTCATGGAAGCCTCCCGGCACCCTGCAAATGATTTTTTTCTTAATGACTATGTGGCTTTGCAAAAAACAATTTTTGAAAATGAAAAGGCGGGGCAAAAAATAATACTCTTTGGTGTAGCTTATGCTTTGCTCGATTTTGCTGACGAATACCCCATGAACCTGCAACACACCATTATCATAGAAACCGGTGGCATGAAGGGGCGTAAGAAAGAAATAACGCGGGCTGAATTACACGGCGTGTTATCATCACGGCTTGGCATAGACGCTATCGGCAGTGAGTATGGCATGACGGAACTGCTCTCGCAGTTTTATGCAAAATCCCAGGGGCGTTTTACCTGCCCGCCCTGGGCAAATATTTATTGCCGGGCTGAAGATGATCCCAAAGATTTATCTGTAAGTCGCGGCGCCATAAACATCATGGACCTTGCAAATATTTATAGCTGTTCTTTTATTGCTACAGATGATGCAGGCATCCTTTATGAAGATGGAAGTTTTGAAGTGACGGGCCGGTTGGATAATGCAGATATCCGGGGATGTTCGCTGATGATG
>JBDSWG010000204.1:0-16600 GCA_039926825.1 Ferruginibacter sp. | reverse complement strand
ATGCAAATGCGGAAATTATCCTGGTAAATAAATTTTTGCTCCGGCAATTTGGTTATGAAGAAAGTGAAGAAGTTACCGGCAAAAAAATTGAACTGCTGATTCCTACCCGGTATCACCATAAACATATACTCTACCGCGATCAATACATCCAGCACCCTGCGGCCAGGCCCATGGGGATTGGCAGGGATTTATTTGCAGTAAAAAAAAACGGTGATGAGTTTCCTGTAGAAGTGAGCCTGAGCAATTACACAACTTCGGATGGCAGCTTTACCATTGCCTTTATTAGTGATATTACCCAACGGAAAGAATCTGAAAATTCCATTGTTCAACAAAAAGAACAACTGGCTGATAGCAACCGGCGTGTGGAAGAATTAAATAATATGCTGGAAGAAAAGGTTGAATTAAGAACCAAACAGTTACAGGATACGATGCACGAACTGGAAAGGTCAAAAGAAAGCCTTACCAAAGCCCTCAGCAAAGAAAAAGAACTCAGCGATTTGAAGAGCCGCTTTGTTTCTATGGCTTCACATGAATTCCGAACCCCGTTGAGCACCATACTTTCCTCTGCTTCGCTGCTGGCGAAATATACTGAAACAGAAGAACAGGAGAAACGCAACAAACATATTAACCGGATTAAATCTTCTGTGAGCAATCTTACAAGTTTGCTGGATGAATTTTTATCCATCGGTAAAATTGAAGATGGTAAAAGCCGGCCGCACAACTCCCCCTTTAATATTCGGGAACTCATTTTTTCGCTTTGCAATGAAATGGAAGGGATAACAAAAACAGCACAGAAAATTGAGTACACCCATACAGGGGAAGAAACCATATTTTCTGACCCGGTGCTGGTACGCAACATCGTTACCAACCTGCTCTCCAATGCGATAAAGTTTTCGCCGGAAAAAAGTTTACTATGGGTAGAAACCAACGTTTCAAATGATTCCATAATAATGATTGTGAAAGATAAAGGCATGGGGATTTCTAAAGAAGACCAGGTTTACTTGTTTGAGCGGTTTTTCAGGGGAGCAAACGTAACTAATATACAAGGCACGGGGCTGGGCCTTCATATTGTAACAAAATACATAGAAATACTGGGGGGTAAAATCGAATTTGAAAGTGAACTGGAAGAAGGAACTGAAATTAAGGTTACATTGAACAGACAATCATAAGGAATTTTAAAAGATTATGAAGCAACTACTGCTGATAGAAGATAACCATGAACTAAGGGAGAATACTGCTGAAATTCTTGAGCTGGCGGGTTACGGGGTGCGCACGGCTGAAAACGGTAAGACCGGTGTGGAACTGGCGTTGCAGCAGCGGCCCGACCTTATCATCTGCGATATTATGATGCCCGTGCTGGATGGCTATGGCGTACTGCACCTGCTCAACAAAAACGAAGGACTGAAAGGCATTCCTTTTATTTTTCTTACCGCCAAAGCTGAACGCAGCGATTTCAGGAAAGGAATGGAGATGGGCGCAGATGATTATATTACAAAGCCTTTTAGCGATATAGAACTGCTGACGGCAGTGGAAAGCCGCCTTAAAAAATTGGATTTGCTCAGCAAACATTATAATGCTGATGCCACTGGCATTATGAACCTGGCAAGTGATGCTGGGGAAGTGACGACCATGCAGCAGCTTGCTGCGGACAGAAACATTAATCATTATAAAAAAAGACAATCTGTATATGCTGAAGGCAACCACCCCAACCGCCTGTATTATATTGAAAAAGGTAAAGTGAAAATTACCAAAACAAATGACGGGGGTAAAGAACTTACGGTAGATATGTTTAATGAAGGAGATTTTTTCGGGTACAATGCGTTGCTGGCAGATACGGTTTACAGGGAATCTGCAGAAGTTTTTGAAGATGCTGACATCGCTATTATACCCAGAGAAGATTTTGATAAACTGCTGCATAGCAGCCGGGAGGTTATGATGAAATTTATTAAACTGCTGGCAAAAGATGTCGCTGAAAAAGAAGAGCAGTTGCTCGGCCTGGCTTACAATTCCTTACGCAAACGGGTAGCCGATGCTTTGCTGATCCTGCAACAAAAATACCAGCAGGAAAATGAATCGCCCTTCTCTATGCACATTTCACGGGAAGACCTGGCAAACATTGCCGGCACGGCTACGGAATCTTTGATACGCACGCTGAGTGATTTTAAAAATGAAAAAATTATCGAGATAAGGGAAGGCCGCATATTCATTACTGATCCAAAAAAATTAGCGGCTATGCTAAATTGAACTATATATCAGAGGAAAGCTGTTTATTGAAGGCGTTCTTGAGGCTGTTAAAATCTTTTTCAAAAAATTCCATTTCATTTCGAAGTTTTTCCTGGCGCTTCACCAGGCTGATAAAGTCAGCAGCAGGCGCTTTTTTATTTAATACATCAATATCAAGTTGTTCAATATCCTGCTGCAATTCAAAGATGTATTCATCTTTTGTGATAAACTTGTTTTGAAAATGTTCTGCCAGCGCCAGGAACGATTTGTCCATAGTTTGATCCACCACCTCTGCGAGCCTGTTTTTCAGGATGGTATTCTCCTGGGTAAAAAACTCCAGCAGCCGATGCCACGTTTTATGCTCATGCTGAAACTGACCTTGTATGGAATTGTTAACTACCATTAATGATTAGCAATATTCATTTAGGTTTCTTTAAAAATTTTGATTTTAAAGCGCCATAAAACATTATGCATTACTAATGTTTCTTTACCCGCACGGCATCCGGCGTAGCTACTATTACAGAATCTAAGTTGCTTCCTGGTGCTTCGGTGTATAAATCTCCTTGCTGTTCCTTAGGGGTAGCCGGCGTGGTGCCTTTCAGAGATTTTATAAAACTTGCAATGAAACTGATATCCTTTGGTGAAAACTGTTTTCCCCAGGCCTGCATACCTTTATCCGGATAACCATTTTTGATGGTGTTATAAATATCATTCAAATCTCCGCCATGCAGCCAGTACTTGTCCGCAAGGTTGGGCCCCACGGCACCACCACCATCTTTAAGGTGACAGGCGGAGCAATTTGCCTCATATAAAGCCTGGCCTGCCTTTATGCCTTTGGCATCTGCAAGTGTTATATTTTTTTCGTCAATCTTGTCCATTTTTTCTGCTTCGTATGTTTCTTTTTCTATCCTTGCATTTTCTATTTCGGCAGTATTTTCCTGGGTTGGGTTAAGCCCAATTTCAAAAACATAAAAATTAAGCATGTAAATTATTGCGACACCAATGGTAATATAAAAACCAAATTTCCACCAGGGCAGAATGCTGGTTTTTTTTCCATCGGATACAGTTTGGGTAAACAGATTCTTGTAAAACCTGGCCCACCAGGCTTTTGCACTGGATGCTTGTGTTTTCTTTTGTAGGTTTTCAGGTATCAGTTCCGCGTACATGTTGCGGATAGAATATGCCAGGAAGAAGATAACCATTACTTCTGTGGCCAGTACGGCTATGAATACGTAAAATCCAGTGGCAGATAATCCGCCATAATTCGGCACCATGGTGACAGTTGCTTCAAGTATATCCTGAGCCTGTGAAACCTGCGATAGCAGCGACAGTACACTTATAAAAACTACACTTAAGAGTTTGACGTAACTTTTATTTTTATTCAGTAACTGCCTTCCCAGTGCCGTGAGCACCTGCCCCATTCCATAAATAACTAATGCGAGAATAATAATCATTACCAGTAAAAGCACAACCAGCATATTGTAGCCCTGGGTTATAGTTTCAGTGGGGGCCGGTTGGCTATCCTGCGCTCTAAGCCCCGTGTATAGTAAAGTGAAGAGAAGGACGGAAACAATTTTGTATTTTAAGGCTCTAAAGGAAATCATATAATTCAAATTATAAAGGTGAATAAATTGTTTCAGTACTATCTAAAGTCCGGTTGGCTAATTCCTCCACTCTTTCTTTTTTAATTTTATGAACCAGTACCAACAGCACAATAAAAAAAACTGGCGATCACCAGTGCCAGTACCAATCGTAGCGTTTTATCTAAATTACCAATATGAGTTTTCATACTGTTTCATTTTAAATGCAAAGGTTGCCTAAATGGTACCATTAATGAATGATGAACATCAAGCCGGGTTATGATACTGGTCATTTTTTTAAAAGGAAAAAAGAGTTTCCTTTATAATAATTCGTCGAATATATCTTGCCGGCAGGATAATATTTTTTCATTGAGTATTGTGATTTTAATCATAAAACTTTTTACAACCAGGGCTTAGATTTACAGCTAAATAACTTTCAGATAAAAAATATATGATGAACCATAAAATTAAATTTTCACTTGTTGCAAGTCTACTATTTTTTTCAACAGCTTGCAATAATACTACGGAACAAAATACAGCTGAAACGGCCACTACTACTGATAATGCTGTTGCTGTAGGACAGTCCGGTGTAAAAGATGATATGTCAGAAAAAAATGTAGTGCAGGTAGCGGCAGGCAGTAAAGACCATACAACCCTGGTAACGGCTGTGAAAGCCGCGGGACTGGTAGATGCATTGAGCAATGCCGGGCCATTTACAGTGTTTGCACCCACCAATGCTGCGTTTGAAAAACTACCTGCGGGTACAGTGGAAGGTTTATTAAAACCCGAAAAGAATGAGGAGCTTACAACCCTACTTCAATACCATGTGTCGCTGGGTGTTTTCAAACCCGAAATGTTCCAGGATGGCCAAAGTATCGGGCAGGTGGATGGTGGAAATATTATCATCAGCAAAAAAGCAGATGGCATTTATGTGAACGGTACGGCTAAAATCATTGCATCCATTCCTGCATCAAACGGCATCATACATGTAATTGACGGAGTCCTTTTGCCACCGGCTAAATAATTGGTTTTTGAGAAATAAAGGTGCTGATTAAGATCGGCACTTTTTTATTTTATCTTTCCTGGAGAGGACGTGTCTTCTGCAATTTTTATCTGCATAATCTGCGCAATACTCAGAGCTCTTTGCTTTGCCAGTTCAGCAGTTTCCCCATTGAATAATTCATCCACTGTTGTCGTAAATAAATGTGTCCACCTGTGGAAATGCAGTTTTGTTAACGGATACAAGCGATCCAGCTGCTTATGCAACTCCATAGGGTTGCCGGAATAAGTACCGGTGTAGAATAGCATATTTTCAAAGAAATCGTACATAACAGGCAGGTGCTTTTCAAAATTTACCCTGGCTATGTCAGTGAAAATAAAACCAATGAGGTCGTCTTTTTTTATTTTATGGTAAAACGAATCTACCAGCAGCACAATATCTTCTCTCGCTGTAATGTCTTTTTTCATTTTGTAAGTTTAATGCAGCAGTTCATAAATTTCCTTCAACTGCGCCTGGGAGCAATATTGCTGCAATAATGGAAACAACACCCTTTCTTCCTTTCGGATATGATGCTGCAGGCAAACAGCCAGTTCATCCATCGTGTGTGCGAGGTCGTTAGTATCGCAAAGCGATAAAAACAATTTGGTGAGTTGAAGGTGTTCCTGTTTTATTTCACTCTCCAGGTCAGCCACCGATGCATGGCAATCTTTAACCTTGTTCAACATAAATTCTTCTTTATGAAAACGCTTTCTTAAATGCGCTTCAAAATGAACTACGGCATAAGTTGCTTTATCTATTGCCGTAGTGGGCAAATGCTTGTAAACAGGCGCAAACTTTTTTAGCAACTGTGCCAGTATTAAGGTGTTGTGATGTTCTCTTGATAATGGTGCCAATGCTACGTCTGTTTTCATTTTTTATAAATCTTTATGGTTGAATTTTCGCAAAGAAAGCCAGGTGGGGATGATGGCCCAGGTGATGAGAATGCAAAATGAAATGGCCATCCCGAGTTGTGTTCCGAAGAAATTTTTAAATATTGCACCGGTATATCCCATCAATGCTGATATATCCATTTTTAATAAAATGAGGATCCGGCTCAGGTCTATCGGGTTGAAGGCCGTTACAGCTACCATCGTTTTTTCCAACGGGTAATCGGCAAACTGGAAAAGAACAAACAACACCAGGCCATCAAAAATAATGGAGAAATACAGCCACAGTAAGATAACCAGGCCAATACCTTTTGCCTTATCTCTTGCCACTACTGCCGCCAGCATAGCCAGGGCAACAAAAATCACCGTTAATATTAAACCCGTTGCCAGCATCATGTACCCCGTGGGTGTGGGTTCAAAAATTAAAATGGGAATACCCGTGCCCACAAAAAATGCAAAAGCCATAGATGCTGCCAGGCCAGTAAACAAGCTGAGCCAAATGGTTTTTCTTTTTAAGGGCTGACTGACGAGCAGTTCTAAAAACTCCGAGCTATTGTAAACATAGATTGCCGGGAACAGCAGGCTAACCAATGGCACGATGATAAGAATGATGTTGAGCAGGCTTAGGAGGCCTTTCGCTGAATTATCTTCCAGGCTAAAAATGCTGACGGATATCAATAAGAGAAACACTGTATACGCCAGCACTATTTTATTACGGAGAATATCAATGACCACATATTTAATAATTTTTTGCATATGTTATTTTTTTTGTCTCCTGGTTGCCAGCCGGCACGCAACGCTCCTTTATTTAGTTCCCATTTGTGTTGAAAAATGTGACGGTGTATTGGGTACACTTTATTGCGTCATTACTTTGGCGATAGCCTTCGATAATTTTTCTTCACCGGTATCTTCTTTAAGCGCAGCAATGCTTTTATGAAACCAGAGTTTTCCATCCTGCATGTACATCACTTGCGTAATGAGATCATCAAGTTCACTTAAAATATGAGATGTTATCAGCACCAGTTTGCCCATGTTTTTTTCGGCAATTATTTTTTCTTTCAATAGTTCGGATGCAACCGGGTCGAGCCCTGCAGTGGGTTCATCCAGGATTAATACTTCAGGATTAAAGAGGAAAGCCAGGGCTGCACTCACTTTCTGACGGGTACCGCCGGAGAGGGTCATCATACGTTTGCCCAGAATTTCATTCAATCCGAATTGCGCCACCAGATCCTCGTCCAGGTTAGCATTTTTCTTTCCACGAATATCTTTCATCATATTCAACACCTGCCCAATCGTCATGTTATCAGGGTAACGCCCTATCTGTGGCATATACCCAATATGCTCCCGGTACTGCCAGTCGTGTTTGATATTTTTTCCATTGAAAGTAATAAAGCCGCTATCGCAAACTACCATGCCTAATACGCTTTTGATAAAAGTTGTTTTACCACAACCATTCGGGCCAATCAATGCAATACATTCCCCCCGGGCACAGTTAACCGAAACATTATCCAGTGCTTTTAATTTGCCAAACCGCTTCGATACATTGCTTGCAATAATCATAAGGCTACTGGTTTCATTAGTGGATGGTCGTCTTTTAAATTTTCCGGTGTAAGTGAGGGCAGGAGTTTTTCAGTTTTATCCAACAAGGTTGCCATCAGGCTGCGAAACAAAATCATTGCCGGTGGATTCTGTTCTATAATCATGGCATACATGCTCACCGGCCGGTAGGGTACATCACCCAGTTTATCTTTATTCAAATCATAGCCTTCATATTTATCCCAGAAATTATTTGCAAAGTCATTCAACACCAGGCTCCCGTTAGTTCCGACATCGAAACTGTTACTTTCAAAATTATTTTTGTGCACCGTTACATCCATGCAACTGGCTTGTATCTTCATCGCCCAGCCATTATTGCTAAATACATTATTTTCCACCTGGATGCGGCTTGCACCTTCCATAAAAATACCTGCCGTGTTTTTTTTAAAAACATTGTTTTCAATATACCCATCACTGATTTCTTTCAATAGCAAACCATACGCAGCATCGCCCCAGTTTTCTTCAAAATAATTATGAATCATTTTTAAGCCTTTCGAAAACATGACCGCAACACCGGCGCCGTTGTTTTCAAATACATTGCAGATGTAAGCATCATTATTTGAAAACATAAAATGCAACCCGTACCGCAAATTGCCCTGGGAAATATTTCGCCATATAACAGAGTTTGTTACAAACTCAAAATAAATACCATCGCGGTGGCCGCTGATGTGGTTGCCCAGGATGCGCAGGCTGTCGCTTTTCCAGCAATGCACACCATTACCGCTTTCCTGGTCTATTTCACTATGCGCTGTTATAGTATTTTTTTCAACCAGGCAATTAATACCTTGCTGTATGTAAATTCCAAAAAATGTTTTGTTTAAGATATTCTTCCGGATGACGGCATCCCTTCTGTTATAAACTTTAATCCCCGCAAAGTCTTCGATACTCGAAATACCAGAATTAATAATTGTAAACCCTTCCACTAATACGCCATCGGCCTTAATAGAGATGATTTCATATTTATCGTCTCCATCCAAAATAGGTTGATTGATGCCGATAAAAGCAATAGATTTATTGATAACAATATTCTGTTCATGATAATGCCCCGGATGAACCATAACCGTATCGCCATTAGCGGCCTGCATTAATGCCTGCTGAATGGTTTTTACCTGCTGCTGTTTACCTACATGAATGGATTTAGAATAGCCGGATAAAGAAAAAAATAAAAGAATTGGTATGTAAAATAATTTTTTCAAGGTTTGTACACACTGCTCCCGGGAATCAAGGTACCAGCAAAGCGTTTTTGAATAATAAGTAAACTATCCTGGTTATCAAATGCTGCTATATTGCCTCCCATGGGGCTACGAAGCTCTTCCGCTTTCAGCAATAAGGCGTCATCAAGGTTTACCAACTGGTGTGTACCGGCGTAATTGGTTAAGTAAAGGCCCCCGATGTCTTTTGATTCAACAGTTTTTGTTCCCAGGTAATTCATAATGCAATGGGGATCATCAAATTTATAAACCTTTCCTTTTTTAGTAACCAGTTCGGCGCCAAAACGCACATCGCTGATGGTCATCTTGCAAAAATCACAATGGTCAATACCGATGGCAAGTGGTTCGGGGACTGTGTTACAGGAACTCAGTAGCGGAAACATGGCGATGGCTACAATGGCCTTAACAATAGAACTTTTTTTCGGGTTACTGCGCCAGGCCATGATGGTGATAAAAACCAGCAAAGCACCAACGGAAACAAATATCCATCCGCCCGTATCCGGCATTGAATAAGCGCCAAAATTCAATAATTGCTTAAAGCCTATCAGCGGCGGCTGGTATGCCATTCCCGGTACAATGATGGCTGCATCTGGGTTTAGGTTGTGCCCGTAATCATACTCCCATCGCCAGAAATCATACATGGCTAAAATGCCAAAACTTACGAAGAGTACAGTGAGGACATAAAGTATCTTTTTTCTGCCAATAATACCTGCGGCAACGAAAAACAGTGCAAAAAAACCAATGATATAGGGCAATATTTTGAACTCCATAAAATCATCAGTATGCAGGGTTTTCATGCCAATATAATGATTGAGCCCATTGATAATATCTATGTTGCCAGCCAACTTAGTGGGAAATATGAGCAGGCGAAGGCCTTCGGGATATTGCGGAGCATCCAGGTCTATTCGCCATAGTGGCACAAATAAAACCGCAACCAATGCCAGTCCGCATACAATTAATAAAATCCTCATCCAGGGTTTCAACTTTTCACCTTTCATTCCTGCTGATTTTTATGAATAAAAAAAGGAACAGGCAAAACGTATCACCTGCCCCCAAACAACAAAACATTATTTTTTATTTAGAGAATCGCCTTTTACGGGTTCAATTTTACCAGTTCCAAATTTTAATGGCACATTGCTACCGGCAGGTGAAACCCTTACGTAGCCCGACATCTCCTGGTGCAGCGCACTACAGAAATCGGTACAGTAAAAAGGAGATATACCTACCCTATCAGGAATCCATTTAAGTGTTTGTGTTTCGCCGGGCATCACCAGCAGCTCCCCGGTTAATGCGCCTTTTATGGCAAAACCATGGGGCACATCCCAATCCTGCTCCAGGTTGGTTACGTGGAAGTAAACTTCATCGCCCATTTTTACGCCTTCAATATTATCTGGCGTAAGGTGAGAGCGGATGGCCGTCATATATACATCTATCCTGTTACCCGTCCTGGTTACTTTCGTTTCTCCCTCCCCGTTAGACTTGTATTGGCTTTTGTTGTCTTCCATTTTGAAAAACTTGGTAGACTTAGGGCTTACTTTTTCTGCAGCAATAACCTGGGCATAATGCGGTTCCCCGATAGTTGGGAAATCCAAAATCAACTGCATCTTATCGCCGCTGATGTCATACAACTGCGCACTCTGAGAAAGTTCGGGGCCGGTTGGTAAAAACCTGTCCTTGGTAATTTTATTATAAGCAATCATATATTTACCATATGGTTTCTTAGTATCTCCACCGGCAACAGACAAGTGGCCGACAGAATAATAAGTTGGCACTCTGTCCAGCACTTTTAAATCTTTAATATTCCATTTCACTACTTCGGATGATACAAACATAGAAGTATAGGCATTGCCTTTCTCATCAAATTCTGTATGCAAAGGGCCCAGGCCTGGCTTCTTCACTTCACCGTACAAAACAGATTCATATTTCAAAATGGGTATACCATCAAAACTTCCGATATAATCTTTTGCCGCAATGGCTTTAATCATTTTATCAAAACTAAAAACCGGGATTAAGGCGGCTAATTTTCCACTACCGACAATGTATTCACCGGTAGGACTTACATCGCAACCATGAGGTGATTTTGGGCAAGGGAAAAAGTAAGCGACGTCCGGAAAATCTTTCACGTCCATCACGCTCACTTCTGTTTTTATAACCGAGGTGGCGGAATGGGTAACATCGCTGTATACGTTGTGTGCATATTTTACAGATTGTTTCCTGGCTTTACCGGCTTTAAAATATTCTTCCGCTTTTTTCCAGTTGATGGCCATCACAAAATCCTTGTCTTTTTGCGAAGCATTTACTTCCAGTAAAGTGTAGGCCTGTTCTGTATTATAGGTAGAGAAGAAAAACCATCCGCTGGAAACGCCTTTACCGGCACGGCTCAGATCAAAATTAAATCCGGGGCACCGCAACTGGAAAGCGATATCCATCGTACCACTGTCTTTCTGCACACTGATAAAACTTATGGTACCCTTAAAGTTGTTTTTATAAGAACTGATGGGCACATCACCATTTTCATCATCCGGGGGAATGCTGAACCTGGTGCCTGCTACTACATACTCTGTATTTTCTGTAATGAATGGGGAAGAGTGGTTACCACCACTATTGGGCAATTCGATAATCTCAGCAGTACGGAATGTTTTCAGATCAATTCTTGCAACACGGGGTGTATTATTCGCATTGGCAAAGACCCAACGGCCATCATAGTCGCCATCTGTTTTTGAAAGTTGAACATGATGCAGGTCATCCCAGGGCACAAAACCGTGAGAAGTATTTAGCATTGGTTTTGTTTCTTCGCTGAAGCCCCAGCCTTTCTCCGGGTCAACAGAGAATACGGGAATAACACGTAGCAAACGCCCTGACGGTAATCCGTAGGTGCTTAACTGGCCACTGAAGCCACCGGAAACAAAATTGTAAAAGGCATCATACTTTCCCGGGGCAACATAAGTTTTTGCAGCAGCATCGGAGCTCACCGCCGAACCAGCATTTTTTGGTTTACAGGCATTAAAGCCCAGTAGCAGTCCGAATAACAAAGCAGCTGCGGGCAATTGTTTATACATCGTCATTATAGTTAGATTATTTTAAGGATATTATTTTACGCCATCGTTCTTGCGCATAAATTCATAAAGTGCTCTGGCATCTTCATCGGCCAGATTTTGATTTGGCATACGAACCAAACAAATTTCAAGTTGAGCCTGTGCCTTTGGATCCTTATCCAGCATTTCATCTGTATTGGTAATAAAATTCATTATCCAGGAGGCAGTGTGGCGTGAGGTTACACCCTTCCAACCCGGGCCAACTAATTTTTCGTCAGTTAATTTGTGGCAACTGCTGCATTTTACACCAAAAACCTTTTCACCATTTGCGGCCATGGCTAAGTCTAATGACGCTCCAATTTGTACATCTTTAAATTTGCCTTCGCCTCTTTGTGGGTCATAAGAAGGGTTGCCAGTCTCTGTTGTAGCGTTATCAATACTCGTGCTTTCTGAAGCCGGGGCCGTTTTATCACCTCCGCCGCCACAAGCCGCAACGAAAACCCCTAACGATAAAATAATTGCAAGTTTTTTCATATTGCTTTGTTTAAATGTTTTAATCCCACAAGAGTACAAGCTAACAGATCGTTTTTTTATGCGTTCAGTCATACTTAGGTTTATAAAAAAATACTGTCCTTAAATTATGCTGTAAACAAGTTGTATTGCCAACTATAAAATTCATAAACATGATTATAATCATAAAGCGAAGTGTTCACTGTCATTTAATCAGCACCGGTGCGCCTCTACATTTGCTTCTTATTAAATAAGTAGTAAGATGATTGACGTAGATACATTACTCGCCTGGGGAGCAGCCTATAAAAAAGTGAGTGCAGGTGATGTTATTTTTAGTGAAGGCTCAAACTGCATGTTTTACCATCAATTGATAGAAGGCAAACTAAAGTGGGTAAATACGAATGAAGAAGGCCGGGAGTTTATTCAAACCTTTATTGAACCGGGAGAATGTTTTGGAGAATTTTCTCTCTTCGATGATGAGCCTTTTGCTGCCGATGCCATTGCAGAAGTAGATTCAGTTATCATTCGCCTGGATAAATATACTTTTCACCAGGTATTAAAAGAAAACCCGTATTTACATTTAAATTTTACCCGTATGCTATCCCAAACGCTGCGGTTTAAATATTCAATTTTAAAAGAACTGGCCCACCATGTGCCGGAAAATATCATCAGTACTTTACTCATTTATTTTAAAACGAATAATAAAAATATGTGTAGCAAATGCAATATGCTGCGGCTCACCCGGCAGCAGATTGCTGATATGACGGGCTTGCGGGTGGAAACCGTTATTCGCACCATGAAGCACATGCAGCACGAGGGTAAACTTCAAATAACAAAAGGAAAAGTTTACTGCTGAATATGATTGAGGTCATAGTGCCTTTGTAGTAACGTCTTAGTTTTGCTTTAAACAGAACGCATGCAGTCTCTGCCCTATCGCTGGCTCAAAATTTCATTGATTAATTTGGTGATTGTGGCAACATTGGGCGTTATTATGCGGTACAAAATCTTGTACCCCTTACCATTTGTTAATCAAAAACACCTGCTTCACGGTCACTCCCATTTCGCATTTGCCGGCTGGATAACCCAGGCACTGATGACGCTGATGATAATCTACCTGGCTAATCAAAGTGAAAAACGGGTGTTCAAAAAATACAGCTGGTTGCTGTGGGCCAACCTGCTGACTGCCTATGCCATGCTGATTGCTTTTCCTATTGAAGGCTATGGATTGTATTCAATTATTTTTTCCACACTTTCCATCTTTGTTTCTTATGCCTTTGGGATTGTATTCTGGAAAGACCTGAATAAGCTACCTGAAAAATCAATTTCTCATTACTGGTTTAAAGCGGCCGTTATATTCAATGCCCTTTCTTCTCTCGGGGCATTCGCACTGGCTTTTATGATGGCGAATAAAATAATCCATCAAAACTGGTACCTGGCTGCCGAATATTTTTATCTGCATTTTCAATATAATGGCTGGTTCTTTTTTGGTTGTATGGGGTTATTTGCATCATTGTTAAGCCGGTACAATATTTTGAACTTTGACGTTAAAAAAATATTCTGGCTTTTTGCACTGGCCCTTGTTCCGGCCTATTTTTTATCTACCCTTTGGATGCCCATGCCCTTGTGGGTATATATCCTGGTGGTAATGGCGGCGTTTGCACAGGTAGTTGGTTTCATCTGGCTGGTTGTGATGGTAAAGGCAAAATGGGTTGAAATAAAAAACAATTTTTCAACAGTAGTAAAATATATCCTGGGATTTTCTGCATTGGCGCTGTTGGTAAAACTACTGTTGCAACTTGGGTCTACTATTCCTGCATTAAGCAAGCTGGCCTTTGGTTTCAGGCCCATTGTTATTGGATACCTGCACCTGGTATTACTGGGCGTTATCACACTTTTCCTGCTGGGTTACATTTTTGCCGGCGAGCATTTTAAAATCAGCAGAAACGCTACCAGGGGAATTTACATTTTTGCAGCTGCAGTGCTGCTCAATGAAATTGTATTGATGATACAGGGTGTGGCAGCTATCAGTTATAACGCCATTCCTTTTGCAAATGAAATGCTGCTGGGTACAGGGTTGTTATTATTTACCGGTGCATTAATTACAAGTTTCGCAAAACGGAAAAAAATATAAAGGTGATTTCAATCACAATTTGCATTTTTTTACAAGTTCACTTTTGTAAAAAATAAATCTATGATAACATTATCTAAACAAACCCTCGCTACTATTGTAACCCGCAATCACGCAACGGTGCCGGTACTGGAAAAATATCATCTTGATTTCTGCTGCAAAGGTAAAAGAACCCTTGCCCAGGCATGTGCAGAAAAAGGTTTACCAGTAATTACCATAGCTGAAGAAATTGAAAAATCTGCATTGGTACTCAATAAAAATACAATGCCTTTTGAGCAAATGAATGCCGAACAACTCATTAGTTACATCCTGATTCATCATCATTTTTATATAAAGCAATCTATGCCCACCATACTGGGTCACCTGGAAAAAGTTGCGTTAAAGCACGGCGACCGGTTTCCGTATATGATTGAAGTATTCGGAATTTTTAAAGAAATAAATGAAGAAATGACGGCACATATGGAGAAGGAAGAAAACATCTTATTCCCCAGGATTAAAGAAGTAGAAGCACTTCATCATGCAAATAAAAATGGCAATAAATCCAAAGAGTATATTAGCGCTCCCATTGATGTGATGGAAGCGGAGCATGAGCACGCAGGAGATTTGTTGTACAAGATTCGTGCATTGACGAATACTTATACACCTCCTGCAGAGGCCTGTACTACCTTTAAAGTAAGCCTTGCAGAATTAAAAGAATTTGAAGAAGACCTGCACAGGCATGTGCACCTGGAGAATAATTTACTTTTTCCATTAGCCGAAAAAATGGTAAATGAACAGGCACAGTTAAATTGATAGAAAGTTTTTCGCTTTACTTCTGAAATCTTATATTACTGTTGTGTATCAACAGTACAATCCTTTTCAACCGCAAAGACAATGGCGGAAGAAAAGGATTGGCATTTATAAACACCGAAACTCAATACCATTTATTAAAAATCGGTAATGCGTTAGGCTATGATGTTATTGCCACATCCAACGACCGCTCCAGGCAGCATGCAGGTAACAGTTTTTCTTTCATGAGTTTTGCAGCATTTTCCCGAAATTAACCTGGATAAAGATACCCTTTCTACCATTAAACTTATTGATGTGTTGTGGTTTCAAAAAAAGTACAAACACGGTTATTGCTGCTTTTGAAGTAGAAAAAAGTATTATTATTTACGCTGGCATTTTGCACCTGACAGGTTTAAGCTAACTATCGCCGATGCCGATAAAGTATTTTATCTGGTTGTTCCGGAGAAAAGAGAAAAGCAGGTATGTATGCAATTATACCGTGCCTTTATTAAACAAAACAATGTGGCTATTAAATACATTTTGTTTTCAGAACTCCGTAGCCAATACTAAGCTCTGTGCAGGTTTGGAAAAAGCCATCATATTAAGGAAAAAATCGCAAAAACCGTATAAAGCAATAACTCCATAACTATTTTACCAGTAGTTGGACCTGTCTTTTCCATATACTACACTGTCTTTCAGCACACAGTAGTATTCATTTATCAAAGAATTGCCGTATTTTTAATTTATATATATATGTACGGTAACAAATCCATAAAGCTAAAAGCCGCAATATTGCTGATTATATTCTCCATGAATACAGTTATAGGCTTAGCATGTTCTGTTGGTGTGGATTTTAGGTTTAATGCCACTCACCACCAGGATGAAGAAGAAGTTGCCGGGGCATCAGTGCATGTTCACGCTAATGGTAATAAACACCATCATGAGAGTAAAGCAACTGGCCATCAAAATAAACACAAAGGAGATAATTGCAAATCAAAAGAAGATACAGACAACTGTTGTAATGATAAGGTGCCAAAGTTTTCCCAGCTTGACAAAGCGATTCCTCATTCATTTGCAATTATTCCTATTTTCTTTACAGCATTCATTTCTTCATTTTATAATTTAGATATTTTAGTTTGTTCCCAGGCTACGAAAAGTACGAAATACTTTGTCCGGGGTCATCATCCCCCCATCCCCGATATTCTCATAGCAAGTCAGCGTTTCCAGATTTGATTATAATAACTGCGTTTGATGGCTTTTGCCCATCGAACTATTTGCATTTTACCTAAGCGGCAAAATTAATTTTCCAGTTATTATAATCAATTTTTTATGTCTATACCATGTGAAGCTTTTGACGCATCTGAAAAACGGGATGAGTTATTCGACGATAATAATGTTCAGCAATGCGTAGCGCTCTTTAACTATGCTACTGTTGGTATAGTGATTACTGATAAAGCGGGTGTTATCATTAATTTCAATAAGTATGTAGAAATTCAGTTTGGTTATACCAAAGCTGAAGTGTTGGGCAAAAAAGTGGAGATATTATTGCCTCAATCCATTCACTCAAAACACGAGGCTCACCGTGATAACTTTAATAAGCACCCGCAGAACAGGATAATGGGT
>JBDSWG010000203.1:0-7242 GCA_039926825.1 Ferruginibacter sp. | reverse complement strand
GGTAGAAAAATTTTGAAACAACAGATAGGGTAATTCTGCCATAGTTTTGTATCTCACCTTAACAGTGCGGAAAATTTTCTCCATTCATATAGTAAATGTAGTATTTGATTCCTCGCCGCCGTTCGTGGCACACGAAATGAAAAGACTACAAACTACTAATCCTCTGCTAGGTTTTAAACAAGCGGGCAGGATTAATTCGTCCATCTCGAAAACATCATCCGTTCTACATGGTTAAGTTACGATTCATGGGCCACGAATCAGAGCGGGAGGAAAGAAATATATTGATGATAAACTTAAATGATCTGATGGTAAGCCTCTAATAGCCCGATGTTGTTGATGAAAACACCAACACCGGCATTCGCACGGGTACACCAAAATTGGCGGAAATCACAACATTCCGATGTCATTCTCCACTATGCAAAACTTTGTATTCAAAAGAACGTTGATCCTTTATGTAAAATTGAAAGCAAATCATCCCTACGCTGTGTAGGGATTGTATTCAAAACCCGTTGATTACAAAATTTAAAAGGCTTTTGATTCTTGTACAGGTTTGCCATTGCCTGGCTCAGGTTTTTATAAATATAAAAAATTCCAAATTAAAATCACTGGGAATAAAAATATTCAACTTCCATTTTTTCCTGTAAATTTATAGCCGAATGAACCCCGCGGCACACGAAAGTCCCACTGAAATAAAAATAAGAGAGCTGCAATACCAGGTGGCCACTTATGAAGACCCCGTGGCCTACAAAACCTTGTTTTTCATTCTTTTCCCTTCCCTGCAGAATTTTGCTTTTTCTATATTAAAGAGCCGCGTATGGGCAGAAGAAATTGCCTCGGATATGCTCATGGAAGTCTGGAGCCGGCGGGCTAAACTGTTGGAAATAGAAAACCTCAGGCTTTATCTCTTTATCAGTACCAAGCATGCCTGCCTGCATAAATTGAAATCAGAGAAAAAAGAGGCCCGGTTTTCAGTTGGGGAATCTGAAGTAGAATTTATATCAGATTATGCAAATCCCGGCGAAACAGCTGAACTGCATGAGCTGGAAGCCAGCATAACAGCAGCTATAAGAAGCCTTCCACCCTCCTGCCAGCTCATTTATAAACTGGCAAAAGAAGATAAGCTCAAATATAAAGACATCGCCCAATTGCTGGACATCAGCATTAAAACCATAGATAGCCAGCTGGCTATTGCGCTCCGCAAAATTGCCAGGTCCCTGCACCTGAATCCATCTAAAAGAAATTAATTTTCTTTTAGGGGATTTATTTCTTTTCACACTCCTGTATTTAGAACTTACCAATGACTAACGATCGCATCTGGACATTATTAATACGTAAACTTTCCGGCGAATCTACCGCAACGGAGCAGGCCGAATTAGAACAACTTTTACAGCATGAACCGGGCCTTGTACATACTGTGCAAGACATAGAAGATTGGTGGTCCACCCATCCCCATATAGATAAAGATTTCCTGGAAGCAACTTATCTCCTGCACCTGGACAGGATGAAAAGCAGGGGACTTGAAGTGGAAGCGGCTGAAGATATAACGGCACTTAAGGCGCAGGAAAATATTTATGATAGAAAGACCCGTAGTAGTATGGCCTGGATACTGGCGAGCCTTGTTATTTTCATTGCGCTGGCAACATTAAGTTATTTCTTTTTGCAAAAAAATAGCATCCCTAAAGACCTGCCGTTAGTACATACTACGGAAATAGAGGCCCGCTATGGTGCCCGCTCAAAAGTACAATTGCCCGATGGTTCCAATGTCTGGCTGAACAGCGGCAGCAAACTGAGATACGATGAGGATTTTAAAAATGGCACACGGGATGTTTACCTAACCGGTGAAGCGTATTTTGATGTGGTAAAAAATCCGGCAAAGCCATTTACCATTCACACCCAGACGATGGCCGTGCGGGTGCTGGGCACACAGTTTAACGTAAAGGCTTACACGAACGATAAAACCACGGAAACCAGCCTCATACACGGTAGTGTACTGGTAACTATGAAGAATAACCCGCAGCAGCAATACCTGCTGAAGCCGAACGAAAAACTTGTTTTGCCAAATGAAACCGGCCGCGAAATAAAAACTAACGGTAATGATAAAACGATATCGCAACCGGCGGAATTATCGGATCGCCTGGCCGCTATCAAAAACCTCTCCTACATACAAAATACGAAAGTAGAAGTGGAAACCAGCTGGACGAAGAATATTCTTTCCTTTTATGACGAACCCTTCTCTGCCGTTGCACATAAAATGGAGCGCTGGTACGATGTAAATTTTGAATTTGAAAATGCCCGATGGGAGAATGAATACCTTACGGGTTCTTTTGAACAGGAGACCCTGCAGCAGGCGCTTTCCGGCCTGGCTTTCTCTACGGGATTCAAATATAAAATGGACGGGAAAACAATTCTTATATATTAATCACCAAAAAAAACGATTGCTTATGAAAATACAATTAGACACTGGTTAAAAAAAACATGCCAGCTGTGCATACAGTGGGCAACATATTTGGGAAGACAGGTCCGCCTGGAAACTGAATTCTTCATTACACCAAAAACTTACTAAAAATGAAAAAAGCAAACACGATTGCACGGGCTATCGGTGCTTTAAAAAAGCCCTTCATTATTATGAAACTTTCGTTACTCATAATCATTTCCTGCACCTTCCAGACTTTTGCCGGGGCCAACGCCCAAACGGTAAGCCTGAGTGCTACCAATGTGAAAATTTCCCAGGTACTTTCAGATATTGAAAGGCAGGGAAATTTCCGGTTTCTTTTCAATAGCCGCCTTAAAGATTTCAAGCAAAAAGTGACCGTAAACTTTAATGATGCGGAAATCAGTGATGCCCTCAGAACGCTCTTTAAGGGTACTTCACTCGATTACAGGAAACTGGAAAACAATTTAATTGCCATCCGCTCCACCACAGATGCTAACCAGGATATTATCATATCCGGCAGGGTGGTAAATGAAAAAGGCGAAGGCGTCACCGGTGCTTCTGTATTGCAAAAAGGAACCAGTAATGGTACCTATACGGATGCCAATGGAAGCTTTACCCTTACGGTTCCGGACAATGCAACTCTTATTATTACGGGCGTGGGTTACCTGCCAGCCAGCATTGCCGTAAATGGAAAGCAACAAATAACGGTTACGCTTATACTATCTAACAGCAAAATGGATGAAGTCGTTGTTGTAGGTTATGGCTCCCAGCGCAAACTGGATGTTACCGGTAGTGTTGGAACCATAGATGGTAAGGAAATCTCTAAACAGTCTTCTATCAATCCTATAAGTTCCTTACAAGGCAAAGTTGCGGGCGTACAGATAACCAATAGTGGTGCTCCCGGTGCTTCCCCTACTATAAAAATTCGAGGTGTGGGTAGTGTATATGGCAGTGAAAACCCGCTTTACGTTGTAGATGGTGTCTGGTATAATGACGTGAGCTTTCTGAACCCGGCCGATATTGAAAACATCAGCATACTTAAAGATGCCTCCAGTGAGGCAATTTATGGCGTAAGGGCAGCAAATGGCGTGGTGCTTATTACCACTAAAAAAGGAAAAGGAAAGCCCCGCATTAATTATAATGGCTACGTGGGGGTGCAGCAGGTAACACACCAGGTACAGATGGCTAACGGTACCCAGTATGCGGAGTTGATTAATGAAATGAATACCATCAATGGTAACCCGGCTCCTTTTGCAAACACTTCGTCTTTTGGTACAGGAACCAATTGGTTTGATGTGGTGCTGCGGCCGGCGCTGGTTACGAACCATTACTTGTCAGTAGGTGGCGGTGCAGAAAGATCTACGTACAATTTATCTGTGGGTTACCTGAAACAGGAAGGCATCATCACGGGCAATGATTACGATCGCATTACGGCCCGTATTCAGAATGAGTTACAGGCAACAGACGCTATAAAAATAGGCATCAACAGCATTTTTGAAGGCAGCAATTCTCATGATGCACCGGGTGGTGTAATTTATAAAGCGTATACAGCGGCACCCATAGTTCCTGTTTATTATGCAGATGGTACTTACGGTGACCCGGCAGATTATCCCATCGGCAGCGCTGTAAACAATCCGAAGGTGCAGCTCGATTTCTTCAATCAGAAATCTAAAACCTACCGACTGACCGGAAATATTTTTGGCGAAGTAAAATTATTCCGTGGCCTGACTTTCCGCAGTAGCTTTGGAGGGGAATTCGGGCAGGGCGAAGTAAGATATTACAACCCGGTTTACAGCAAGTCACAAGGTAATTCTATACAGTTTAACCTGATAAGTAAGTTACGTATGGAGCGGGCTGAAACCCGTAACTGGATTGTAGAAAACACACTCACTTATGATAAAAATATAGGCGACCACCGGTTTAAGTTTTTAGCAGGGCAAACGGCGCAGCGGTATAAATTTTATAAGTTGACCGGCACAGCAGATAATGTGCCTTACACCAATGAATCTGATTTATACCTGGCTCTCGGTTCTAATAGTGCAAGCAACCCAAGTACGATTACTGATCAAGGTGATTTGGCCACTTATAATTCCTATTTCGGCCGGGTAAATTATTCATACATGAATAAATATTTATTAACAGGCTCCCTGAGGGCAGATGGTTCTTCTAAATTCATAGGCTCTCAAACCTGGGGTTATTTTCCATCCGTAGGTGCAGGGTGGGTTATTAGTAAAGAAAGCTTTATGCAAAGTCAAAAATTATTTGATTTATTGAAACTTCGCGGAAGCTGGGGTGTAGTGGGCAATGCTTCTGTTCCGGCAAATCTCTCCTTGCTTACAGTAAATGGAGGTGCAGGCTTCACCGCTATTTTTGGACAGCCGGGCACGCCTTTTCCAGGTGCCAGCATTACGACTAGTGTACCCCCAATTATATATTGGGAGAAAGGAATTGGTACTGATGTCGGCCTGGAAGCTACCATGCTTAATAATCATTTGAATGTGGAAATTGACTGGTACGAAAGAAAAACACAAAATGCCATCTTCGACATTCCTATCCTCGGTTCTGTAGGTTTAACTACGCCGACAATAAAAGGAAACCAGGCTGATTTCCGGAACCGGGGTTTAGAATTCAGCGCAGGTTATAGAAATTCTATAAATAAAGATTTCGACTATTCTATCAATGGTAACTTCAGTATTAATGACAATAAAGTATTAAGAGTAGCGACGGGGTTAAACCCTATATATTCCGGGGCCGCAGCTGCTACCGGTGGCCAGTTCAGTACGCGGACAATTGCCGGCCAGGCTATCGGGCAATTCTATGGCTTGCAGGTTGCTGGTATTTTCCAGGATGCTGCGGAAGTAACTGCATCTGGACTGAGCGGAGTGAAACCGGGAGATTTCCGTTATGTAGACCAGAATGGAGATAAAGTGATAGATGCCAAAGACAGGGTAGTGCTGGGAAATCCGACGCCAAAATATAATTATGGTGTGAACACTAATTTCAATTATAAAATGTTTGACCTCACCCTGGACTTCCAGGGCGTAAGTGGTGTAAAAATTTATAATGCTAATAAGGGATTGCGCTTTGGCAGCGAAAACTTCAGCAAAGATTTCTATGACAACCGCTGGCATGGTGCTGGAACTTCTAATTCTTACCCCTCTGCGAATATAGGTGGCGGAAACAATTATGTTCCGAACTCCTGGTTTGTAGAAGATGGCAGTTATTTCCGTGTGCGGAATATCCAACTGGGTTATACCCTTCCGGGCAGTATGGTTAACCGCTGGAAAATGGATAAAGTAAGGTTTTATGTAAATGCGCAGAATGCACTTAACTTTTTCAAGTATACCGGCTTTACGCCGGAAGTAGGTGGCGGCCCCACAAATGCGGGCATAGATAATGGTATTTATCCCTTATCTGCTACTTATAATTTTGGTGTAAATGTATCCTTTTAATTAAAAAAAATTCATTGTTATGAACATACAAAAAAAATCATTCGTTTACCGGTTGCCGTTAGGGCTGGCACTGGTTTGTTCCCTGCTGGGAACCGGGTGTAAAAAAACTTTTTTAGATGTGCCGGCGCAGGCACAAACGCCCAGTGAACAATTCTGGAAAACACCGGCAGACGCACGGTCGGCGGTAAATGCCTTATATGGTAATCTCCGTGTGTGGGAGCAGGTTGCTTTTGCAGCCATAGCTATTGAGAGTTTAGGATCAGATGAAGCAGAAAAAGGCAGTAGCCCCGGTGATGCTTCTTTCCTGAACCAGTATGATAATTTTACTGTTACGGCAACGCAGGGTCAGCTAAATGATTTCTGGGTGGGCCAATACCGCTCCATCAACCTGGCCAACCAGATACTGGATAATGTGCCCGGAATTGCTATGGACGAAACACTTAAAAATCAATATTTCGCGGAAGCAAAATTTATTCGTGCATATAATTACTTCCGCCTTGTTCGGGCTTTTGGTGGCGTGCCTTTAAGACTAAAACTTCCCGTAAACCCGAGCGAATACAACATTCCACGGGCAACGGCTGCAGAGGTATATACAGCCATTGAGAAAGACCTGACAGATGCCGCAGCAGTTTTACCACAATCCTGGGGTATTGCAGAGGTGGGCAGGGCAACAAAAGGTGCCGCCCTTGCCATGCATGCAAAAGTGGCTATGTACCAGAAAAAATGGACAGATGTATTGACTTACACAGAACAGGTAATGGGTTTGGGTTATTCCCTGTTTCCAAATTTTGAACAACTGTTCCGCATTCAGAATGAAAACAGTGTTGAATCTATTTTTGAAATACAGGCGTCTAAAGTTCCTAGTATTGCCGGAGCCAGCAATAGCCAGTATTCCCAGGTACAAGGGGTAAGAGGCATTACCGGCGGTGGCTGGGGCTTTCATGTGCCCACTATTGAACTGGTAAATGCCTTTGAACCAAATGATCCCCGTATGGATGCGACCATTATATTCCGTGGAGAAACTACACCTGAAGGCGATGCGATTCCTCTCAATGGTGACAACCCCCGGTATAATCAAAAGTCTTATGTGCCCTTTAGTATGTTTACGAATGGATTTAACGAAGGAGCAGATCAAAATATCCGGGTTTTGCGCTATGCTGAAGTATTGTTAATGAATGCAGAAGCTGCTAATGAAATTGGTGGCGCGGCCAACATAGCTAAAGCTTTGGCAGATATTAACCTGGTAAGAGCAAGGGCACGCGGAAGCAATCCGATCACGGTTTTACCTCCGGTTACCACCACCGACCAGGCACAATTAAGATTGGCCATCTGGCACGAAAGGCAGGTAGAACTGGC
>JBDSWG010000202.1:0-7436 GCA_039926825.1 Ferruginibacter sp. | reverse complement strand
GGCAAATTACACCTGGGTTAAGCGAGTAACCCGGTGGTAGCCCATGTCATATCTGTAGATTGCATGAATACCTCCTTTTTTTTGGTGAATGAGCCCTAAAGTTAGGAAATTATCCGGGAGGTGATTCTTCCCCGAAAAAATATTACAAATTCATTAGGGGATTAAAGAGCCGGGTAAAATTTCAGGGAAGCGGAATTCATACAGTATCGCAATCCTGTTGGTTTTGGACCATCATCAAAAACATGTCCCAGGTGCGCACCACATCGGCTGCAGTTGATTTCATTGCGGCTCATGCCATGAGAATCATCCATAATTTGTTCCACATTCTTTTTATTGACCGGGGTGAAAAAACTTGGCCAACCGGTACCACTTTCAAATTTTGTATTGGCGTTGAATAAAGGAAGATCACAGCCGATGCAACGGTATTCACCTTTGCGGTGTTCATTCCAGTAAATACCTGTAAAAGGCCTTTCGGTTCCCTTCTGCCGCGTTACCTGGTATTGCAGCGGCGTAAGTTGCTTCTTCCAGCTTGTTTCAGATTTTACAACTGTATAAGCAGAACTTTTTTGCGCAGTGGTTGTTAAAGAAATTAAAGCAGAAAAAAAAGTGAAGATGAATATTTTCATGAATGTTTTTTTAACGTGTACAAATCTACGATACAGCCTACCATGCGGATGTTAAGGAAAACAAGTTTTCGCAGGTAAAGCGGCAAAGCCTTTTTACCTTTATAAAAATTTAATAATGGGCGTTTTAAAACAGGTTGCAGAATATTTATACCTCCGCAAGAAAGATCCGGATCAGCCGCAAACTAAATGGATAGGGTATATGCATGGCATCAACCGTCTTTCTATATTATTATTCTTGTTGGCTATGATTATTCTTGCGGTAAAATTACTTAGACATTAATGCCGGGCCGCTGCCACCACTATTTCTGCTGCTTTCTCTGAAGCTTTACCGCCCGCACTTAACAGCGTATACAGGTCATCGTAATCTTTAAGTATTTTAGTTCTTCCCGGGCCATCTTCCAGGATATATTTAAGTTCCTTCACCAGGTTTTCGGTTGTGAGGTCTTGTTGTATCAATTCTTTCACTACTGCTTTATCCATAATCAGGTTCACAAGGCCGATAAATTTTATTTTAATCAGCCAGCGTGCAATCCGGTAAGAAACGGGGTTGCCTTTGTAACAAATTATTTCGGGTACCCGGAAGAGTGCTGTTTCCAGGGTAGCCGTGCCACTGGTTACCAGGGCAGCACGGGCAATGGCTAACAGCGAATAGGTTTTATCCTGGTATATTTCTACCCTGGGGTAGGTTGTGAGGTACGATAGATAAAATTCATCTTCCAGCCCAGGCGCCTGCGCCAGAATAAATCGATAACCCGGGAAGTGTTTCATAACAGAAAGCATAACCGGTAATTTTTTTTCTATCTCTTGTTTCCGGCTTCCCGGCAGAATGGCGATTATATTATTGGATGCTTGCCCGGCTGCGGGTGGGTTTTCTATTTTATATTGGTCTATAACTTCTACCAAGGGATGACCAACATACGCCACATCAAAGTTCCATTTTTTATAAAATTCTTTTTCAAAAGGCAGGATGACAATCATTTTATCCACCGTTTTTTTTATACCCTTTACCCGGTTTTCCTTCCAGGCCCAAACCTGGGGCGATATATAATATATAACGGTGTAATTATTTTCCTTTAGCCAGGCAGCCATCCGCAAATTAAATCCCGGATAGTCTATCAATACCACCACACCTGGTTTAAAAGCAGCAATATCAGCTTTGCAAAAGGCAAGATTCTTTAAGATTGTGGGTAAATTCCTGATGACTTCAGTAAAGCCCATAAAAGCAAGCTCTTTGTAATGCTTTACCAATGTAGCGCCTGCAGCTTCCATTTTATCTCCTCCCCAACACCTTATAGACGCAGAAGAATCTATCTTTTTAATCTCTTTAATAAGATTACTGCCATGTAAATCACCACTGGCTTCCCCGGAAATTAGGTAATACTTCATAAAAAAACACTAATGGGTGCAAGATAATAAAGCTTATGAGAGCCTTGGAGATTAATCATATTATAAATTAAATAATTAATAAACGATTGATTATCATTTTGTTGTTTGTTATTGGCAATCTTTTAAGATTTAAAACGTTAGGTTTGCAGCCAGTTTAGAGTTAAGGAAATTATTTTTTCACTATAAACCAACTTATGTTTAAACCGTTACTTTCTTATTCCATAAAACAATTATTATTTATCTTTTTTGTAGCCGCACTCTTAGTAAATGCAGAAGCACAAACTAGTGGAAAGAAGGTTATTGAAAAAAAATCTACAAGCACAACTGACACGGCTAAAAGAAGCTCCACAATTACAAAGGCTATAAAAAGCGGTAAAATTAAATACTCCAAAAAGCCCGGTACAGTAATTTATGGCCAGGCAAGCTATTATGCAAATATGTTTAATGGCCGCCAAACGGCTAACGGTGAGATTTTCAGCCAGCAAAAATTTACGGCAGCTTGTAATGTCCTGCCTTTAGGAACCTGGATTAGCGTTACCAATCTCCGTAACGGCAAATCAGTGATTGTAAGAACTACAGACAGGCTTCACCCCCGCATGAACAGGGTGGTAGACCTTTCTAAGATTGCTGCACAGCGCATTGGATACATTGGCCGCGGCCTTACCAGGGTAAAAATTGTGGTTATGGATCCCAATGAAATTCGTCGTTAAGCACAGTTTTTCCTTTGCGTTAACCAATCATAAACATCTTCGGGATAATTATGTGTGTAATTAATTTCTACGTTTCAATCTAACCCGTTATTTTTGTTTTGTTTACTCAAACTAACTTAAAATGAACAAAGCAATAATTTGTGTTGCAATCTGTGTTTGCTTTCTGCCTGGTGCTGTTTCGGCCCAGGATATGGATTATAAAAAACCGCCAACAATAGCAGTGCACCTGGCATTGAATGACTTTCAAACGGCAGCCGATGTACGTAAAAATGGCCTGGGAGATGTATTGGCAAAGGGAAACTGGACCAGTACTAAAAGAATGTATGCCGGCCTGGGCATTAGTTACATGCGTGGCATAAGCAACCTGCTGGACTTTGCTACAACGCTAACGGGGTCTTATGTAAATTATCCTGTACCAAATACCATTGGTGACGGGCAGAATCATTTACTCCTGGAAGCGGTAGCCACGGCGAATCTAAAATTACTTCCTGACAATTTTTGTGTAGTTCCTTACATTACTGCTGGATTAGGAGCATCAAAATATAAAGGATACTATGGCGCCATAATGCCCATTGGCCTTGGCATACAGGCAAAAGTTATCGACCAGGCAACTTTATTTATTAATACTCAATATCGCATACCTGTTACTACAACTACAGGGGCTTACCACCTTTACCATAGTTTTGGTATTGGATTTACCATGCCGAAAAAAGTAATGACGCCGGCGGTGGATGTTACCATGCCTGCCAGCAACTAATAAAACCATATTCATTTAAAAAGCTGCCACGTAATTGTGTGCAGCTTTTTAATTATCTACCCTGGATGTCGCAAATAATGCTTTTAGTTATACGCATATTCAATGGTACCCAATAAACGTCTATCGCGGTCAAAACATTTTTCTTTGCTTCGCAATCCATCTTCGTAAGTATATTTCCAGATGAAATAGTTGCGTACACCTTCTTCTGAGGCCGTCATCTGTGCTACCTTGCCCGCACTGTTATATTCAAATACATATATGGGAACGAAGCCTGTTTTAAGGTCATTAGTCATAACGACATCGGTTAAACGCCCACGGCCATCATAGTAATAAAAATACTTGGTGCCCGTGCGGGAATCTTTTTCAACTGTAATGTTACCCGTTTCATCCGACGCAAAATTAACAACGGTGGTATCTGAATGATTTTTTACCCTTAACATTCTCTCAGGAATTTTGCTGCTACCATATTCATAAATATGTTCTTCCCTCATTTCAGTTACAAAATCATCATCCTGGGAGCGGCTCTGGGATATGATAGACATCAGTTTATTATCCCCACTATACGAGTAAGTCGTATTGGTTACAGCTATCTCACTGCTGTCAGTAGAGCGGGTTACATAACCTTCGGGGGTAAACCAAGAGTAAAAAAATGAAGGGGAAGTGGTGGCAGATTTGGTCAATAATTCTACCCGGCTAAAATCTTTTGTAATTTTTTTCTGGCAGAAGAATCCCTGGGCGTCCGCACCGTCTTTTTCATAACTTTTTATTTTAACCTGTTTTATTTTATTATCCCGGTAGGCCTGCATTTCTGCTTTAATGCTTTTATTGCTAAGGATATCTTTGTAATAATATTGTGCTGTACCTGTTTTGGCGAGTCCAATTACAACACACAACATAAAAATTTTTCGCATCTGGATATTTTAGAAAGCGAAGTTAATCATATATGCTGCGGCGCAAAATTGAATGGAAGTTAAACTTCATTATTTTTAACAAAAATTAACGCCCTTGTCACACGGAGAATTGAGGAAGGAGAATAATTGCCTGAATTGTAATGCGGTGCTGCATGGAAGGTATTGCCAGGTCTGCGGGCAGGAGAATACAGTTTTGTTTGAATCTGTGGGCCAGCTTATTATTCATGCTTTTAATGATTTCACACATTTTGACGGTAAGTTTTTCCGTACCATGAAATACCTCATCAGGAAGCCGGGGTTTCTCACGAGTGAATACCAGCTCGGCCGAAGGCACGCCTACGTGAACCCAGTGCGCCTTTATTTATTTAGCTCCGCAGTTTTCTTCTTCATATTTTTTAGTGTCTTTCACCTGGAAAATTCCGTTAATGTAGATGGTGCAAAAGGAATTGTACTCGATTCGTCTGTTACTAATAAAATGCCAGACAGTGCCTTTCATAAGTATGCTACAACGCTTTATCCAAACGTGAAGAATATGACCCGTGATAAATACCTGCAGGCCAGCAAAAAAAATATGCGGATAAACTATGGGGGAGAAAATTATAAAACGCGGGAGGAGTATGATAGTTTGCAATCCATAACCAAAGACAAAGATAATTGGCTCATGCGCCAGTTGACGTATAAAAGTATACAGGTGAAAGCAAAGTATGAAGGAAATAATTCAAACATGGTTCGTACGCTGGTATTTAATTTCACCCACAGCATTCCGCAAATGTTATTTATTTCCCTGCCTTTGCTGGCGCTTATTCTCCACTTACTTTATATAAGGAAAAAAGAATTTTTTTATGTCAGCCACGCCATATTTACAATTCATCTTTTCATTTTTGTTTATGCGCTCGTATTACTTCTTATGACTTTATATAAGATTGATGAAAGCCGTTTAAACATTCCCGGGATCGTTTTTTTTGTATGTTACATGTCTATGTTTTATTACCAATACCGCGCCATGAGAGTTTTCTATGGCCAGGGACGTGGCAAAACATTGCTGAAGCAAGTCTTATTTAATATTGGTTGGTTTTTCGTGCTGGTCTTGTTGTTTGTAATTTTTCTTTTTATATCATATTTCAAAACCTAACGTATGTCAGTACCCGAAAAGTTTAGCCGGCTGGTAGAGATTATGGATGAGCTAAGAGAGAAGTGTCCCTGGGATAAAAAGCAAACAATTGCTACCCTTCGGCATTTGACCATCGAGGAAACTTATGAACTCGCAGATGCCATCACCGATGAAGACTGGAAGGGAATACAAGAAGAGCTGGGTGACCTTTTGCTGCATATTGTTTTTTATGCCCGCCTGGGAAGAGAGCAGGGAGCTTTTACACTCGAAGAAGTGATAGAAGGTATTTCAGCGAAATTAATAAATCGTCACCCGCATATTTATGGAGATGTGGTGGCCAATGACGCCGAAGCTGTAAAGACGAACTGGGAAAAAATTAAACTTGCAGAAGGAAAAAAATCTGTTTTGGGAGGTGTTCCTGCATCACTTCCGGCGCTGGTTAAGGCTATACGCCTGCAGGAAAAATCCCGGACCGTAGGTTTTGAATGGGAAGAAACAGCGCAGGTTATAAATAAACTGGATGAAGAGATAGCCGAATTAAAAGTGGCTGTTCAATCTAAAAATCAACAAGACATTGAAGATGAAATGGGCGATGTCTTTTTTAGCCTGGTTAACGTTGCCAGATTTTTGCAAGTGGATGCGGAAAATGCCCTGGAGCGTACCAACAAAAAGTTTATAAAACGTTTTATGGTTATGGAAGAAATGGCAGCAACAGAAAATAAATTTCTTCATGATATGAACCTGGAAGAAATGGATGTGCTCTGGAACAAAGCCAAAAAAAATATTTCATAATTATTTTATAATCTCAACAGATTGGTTAAGCGGTCAGATTTTATGAATTTTTCCCGGCGGTATATTTACCTGCTGGTGATTGCTGCCTGGCTTATTACCCTATCATTTATAATTGATAATTATTTTTCTGCAGAAATTAATACAACTTCGGTACAAAAAAAACTCACCAGTTATGTACAGGATAAACAGGCAAGCATTTCCAGCCTGCTGAAGAAGAAAGATGTTCTGAACCAACTCACTTCAGATAGTATGCGGCAGGGTTTTATGATGGAGCTTTCCCAAATGCCCTACTACCTTTATTATTTTGAGTACCAGCCCAGGGGCTTCCGGCTTAAAACCTGGTCTACACAATCTGTTATTCCCGGTGATAATTTATTAAGGACGCGGATTAAAGAAGGTACAGTGAGGCTGCCCAATGGTTACTACGTATATAATAAATATAACCTCGCAGGAGGCGTTATAATTTCTCTTATACCCGTTAAGTGGAATTATATTATTACCAATACTTACCTGCATAACCAGTTTGTAGCAGATGATAACCTCCATCTTTATTACGACATTGACAGCAGTGCCAGCAAGGCAGATTTTACTGTGGCCGGTATTTCAGGAAAGCCCCTCTTCAGTGTAAAAAAAGTAGATGAAAAGTTACATCCACGCAATAATATTTTTTCTGTTCTTTTCCGGCTCACAGCGGCTTTACTGGTATTGTTATTTATTTATTTTTTTGCTACCCATCTTGCCCTTACCCGGAGATTTCTCACGGCAATCGGTTTTCTTTTTATAGCACTAATGGCTATACGGGTATTGAGTTACTATTATCCCATCCCTTTAAATTTCCGGCAATTTGAATTATTTGACCCCGCGGTCTACGGGTCTTCTTTTATTTTACGCTCGCTCGGTGACCTGTTGATGAATGCTCTAGTTTTTCTTTGTTTCGTACTTTTTGTAAAACACTGGATAGGTATAAAAAACATTCGACTGCCGGAAAAGGATACACGCAGCCGCTGGATATACCTTGTAGCCGGGAGCCTGACTATTTTATGGACAACCTTTAGTATTGGAAGCATCATCTCTTCCCTGGTTACGGATTCTCAGATTTCGTTTGATGTTGTTAATTTTTTCTCCCTTAATATTTATAGCATC